>JAAYCJ010000075.1 GCA_012729815.1 Phycisphaerae bacterium
GCTTTGTGCTCGAAAACACCGACTACCACGGCCACGACGAACTTCGCCGAGCCCTGCAACGCTACGTCACGTATCGAAATCAACACGCTCGGGAAAAACGATAGTGAGTTTATGGAAACGGCACTAGGATGGGAAAGGAGCGGGATATGAAAAAGCGAAGCGTGTTGGTTCTGTTGGGGGCGGCGATCGTGGCATCTTCCGCCCAGGCGGGCGTATACCACTTCTCGCCGAGCGATCCGGACCTCGCGGATCTGCCGCATGAGTACTACTACAAGTGGACGATCAACTGGACGGTCCCGGATGGCGAGTACATCTCCGGCGCGTCACTGCTGTTCGACAACATCCGCAACTGGACGTACGAGGCGAACGTGCTGTACTCGCGTCTGCTGTCGTCCGGCCCGGGCGGCGTGCGGCAATACGCGGACTGGGAGTATCCCGCGGACGCGTTCGCGGGCCAGGGCGTGTCGCTGGTGACGTACTACAACATTCCAAGCTGGCCGCCGCAGGACCTGGTGCACTACCTGACGACCGATCAGCTCTCGGCCCTGAGCAGCTACAGCCAGGACGGGAACTTCGCCATCGGAATCGACCCGGACTGCCACTTCTACAACGACGGCGTGAGACTGACGATCGAGACGGCCCAGGTGCCGGCGCCCGGCGCGGTGGTGCTGGGCATGGGCGGCTTCGGCGCGGTCAGCGCCATTCGACGCCGACTCGGATAGACTGAATTCTCGGTGCGACTGCGAACGACGGGTTAGCCCGTACTCCTCCGGACGCGACTCCCCGCGGAGCCGCGTCCGCCTTGCGCTCACGATGAAGCGATCAGCGCGGCCAGGGCGAGGAAGTCCGCGGCGCCCGGAGAATCGGGGGCATGCTCGAAGACGGTCCTGCCGTGCTCCGGCGCCTCGGCGACCGCGACGTTGTCGTGGATGATCGGCTCGAGGACGAGTTCGCCGTAAGCGTCCTTGAGTCGCTGGGCGACAACCCCGTTGAGACGCCGCTTGCGGCTCAGGCGATTGCCGATGATGCCCGCAACGGCCAGGGCGGCGTTGGCGGATTGACCGTATTCCTCGACCGCGGCAAGGGCTCGCTCGACTCCGGGCAGGGCCATCGGTTCCATGTTGACCGGCACCAGCACCCGATCGGCGGCGGCGAGGGCGTTGACGGTGAGCAGGCCGAGACTCGGCGGCGTATCGATCAGGGTGAAATCGTAACTCAACCGCCCGTTTCCCAGGGCCGAGGCCAGGGCATTTGCGGCATTTCGCTTCTGGCCGGCAAGAGCGATCTCAACGGCGGCAAGATCGGGGCGGGCGGGGATCACGCACAGACCGTCGCGGTGGATGATGCACTCAACGGGACTGGCGGCGGTGTTGAGCAGATCGCCGACCGTACGGACGTTGCGGTCGGCCGCCAGCCCCAGCGAACGGGTGAGTTGGGCCTGCGGGTCCAGATCGATCAGAAGAACCTTCTTGCTCAGCGTCAAAAGAGCGGCCGCCAGATTGACGGCGCAGGTGGTCTTGCCGGTTCCGCCTTTGGGGTTCAGGACTGCGATGGTCTGCATGACGCTCCGTTCGGATCATTCGTTGGCGAGAAAAACAACCGACGCGTAGCCGACGGCGTCGGACATGCCGCCGCCGTAACGGCCGGCGAGGGTCTCGGCGCTGTTGGTGTGTTCAAGAACTCTGGCGGCGACGGCCCCGGATTCGCGGGCGGCAGCGATCGCAGCGGCAATGGCGCCGGCTCCGCAGGCGGACTGGCAGGTCACCGCAGCCTCAATCACGCCCTCCGGATCGAGCTTTTCAATCGCGTCCAGAAGCCGGCGGTCGTTGACCTCTTTGGCCCAGCGAATACCTTCGGCGCCGCGGCCCTTGGGAACGAAGCCGTAGCTCGGCCCGTAGTGGGTCAGGTCGCTGGAGCCGACGCAGACGGCGTCGACGCCGTAGTTGCGGATGACCTGGGCGACAATGGCCCCGATCGAGGGGGCGTGGCCGTTGGGGGGAACCATCAGCGGCACGATTCTGGCCTCAGGAAAGAGCCGCTGGATGAAGGGAACCTGGACCTCGATGCTGTGCTCCTCCTCATGGGCGTAGGGCTCATCCTGGACCAGGTTGGTGTTGGCCAGAATCCGTTCGGCGAGGCGCTCGTCGATCTTGATCTGCCCGAGCGGGCTCTCCCAGGCCCCACGGGCGAACAAAGCGCCCTGGTGGACGCCGTGGCGGTGGACGGCGCCGAAGAGGACGAAGGTGGCGACTTCGGGACGCGTGGCGTGGATGGCCTTGAAGGTGCGGGCGGCGACCTTGCCGGAACAGACCCATCCAGCGTGAGGAACGACCCCGCCGACCACGCGGCCCTCGAGCTGTCCGGGCCCGATTTCGACGGCGAGGCACTCATCAAGTTCGCTGGAGGCCATGGTCCGGGAACCGGGATAGAATTGACCGGCGACAACCGGAGTTCGCACCATCATGGCGGTTCTCCCCAAAAAACCTTGTGCCCTGGTTGGCGTAGCGGTTAATAATACTCATAGAGGCATGCACATTCAACCGAGAGTTAGGGATGACCAGACGGCGATATAGACAGGGAAGTCGCGGGTTCTTTCTTCTGGCCGCGGTATTGCTGTGGGTGCCGGTGCGAGGACAGTCGCCGGTCGGAGCGATCGAGGCGGAACTGGCGAAGGCGCGAAGCCAGAAGGCGGCGGTGGGAATCAAGATCGTGGCCGCCGGCAGCGGCCGGGTGATCTACGAGTCCGGAGCGGCGACGCCGCTGGCCCCGGCGAGCAACATGAAGGTCATCACGACGGCGGCGGCAATGGGCGTGCTGGGGCCGGACTTCCAGTTCACCACCCCGATCGGCCTGCGCGGCCAGGATCTGGTCGTCATCGGATCGGGCGATCCGAGCACCGGTGACGCGGACCTGGAGGGCGATCTGTCGCTGGCCGACGAGTTCGACCTGCTGGGCCGGCATCTGGTCAAGCACGGGGTGGGCAAGATACCCGGCAAGCTGATCGTCGACGCCTCGATCTTCGACGACGAGCTTCGCCATCCGCACTGGCCGAAGGATCAGTACCGCAAGTGGTACGCCGCCCCGGTGGCGGGGCTGAACATCAACGACAACTGCCTGGACGTCCGGGCCGGACCGGGCGAGGGCGGCCGGGGATGGCTGGAGATCGTTCCGGAAAACCGGTTCGTCGCGGCCAAGCCGGCGTTTGTTGCCAAAGGCCAGACGAACACGATCATCGACGCCTACTGGCCGGGCCAAGGGTGGGAACTGATGGTGAAGGTGACGCTGGGCAGCCGCCCGGGCGGCCCGGCGTACGTGCCGATCGAACAGCCCGTGCGGTTCGTGGGCGAACTGCTGCGGGAGCGGCTGGCCGCCAACGGCGTGGGCATCGACGGACCGATCGAGCTCACTTCAGTCCGCCAGGGCAGCGGCGATCCGCCCGAAGGCTTCTCGAACCTGATCGAGCATCGCAGCCGCAGGCTCTCGGAACTAGTCGAACGAACCAACAAGCGCAGCCAGAATATGTTCGCCGAGTGCCTCTTCAAACGGCTGGGCTACGAGTTCTCGCGGAAACTGGCCCCGTTTCCGGTCGGTTCGTGGAACACCGGGCGCCTGGCCATCGAGGAGTTCCTGCGAGGACAGGCAGACACTGATATTTCAGGAATTCTGCTTTGTGACGGATCGGGGCTCAGCAAGGAGAATCGCGTCACCGCCAACGTCTTGGTCGACGTGTTGAAGTATGCGGCCGATCAGCCGTGGTCACAAAAGTACATTGACAGTCTCCCCGTAGCGGGCAAGGACGGCACGCTTCGACGTCGGATGCGGGGCGGTTCGGCGGCGGGACGGGTGGTGGCCAAGACCGGCTACATTTCCGGAGTGAGCGGGCTGAGCGGTTACATCCTGGATCGGGAGGGCCGGCCCTCGATCGCCTTCTCGATGCTCTTCAACGACTTTCCCAGAAGCCAGCTTTGGCGGATTATGCAGATTCAAGATACAATATGTGTTGAGCTTGTGAAGTACAGTGATCGGATGGATTTGCAGTAGCGAGCCATAGTAGGTGACGCAGCGGCCAGCAAAAAAGCGGAAGAACCGGCCACTGGTGCTGGCGGCTGCGCTGCTGGTGGCGGTGATCGGTGGGGCGGGGATTATCGTCTCGGTTCGCTACCATTTCTCCGAAGCGCGGATCGCCGCGGCGGCGGCCGGCGCTCTGGAACGCCTGCTGGGGGCGGAGCTTCAGACCAGGCGGGCCGAAGTGGATTTCCCGCAGTCGCTGGTGTTTCACGACGTGGAAGTCCGCGTGCCGCCGGAGAAGCTGGAACGCGGGGAGGCGTTTTCGTCGGAAGACGCGGTCCTGTTGACCGCCAAACGCCTGGTCATCCGGTTCGACCGAAGCCGCCTGCTGAAGCTCAAGTTCAGGATCGATGACGTGGCGGTCCAGGAGCCGCGATTTCACCTGACGCGGGACGTGGACCGGGACCTGTGGAACTGGCAACTGCTGTTCGTCGGCCGCGAGCGGGAAGGCAAACGCCCCTTCCGGTTCAAAGTCGGTCCGCAGATGTCGCTGGCGGACGGGCAGGTGACCCTCACCGAGATCGTCAAGGGCAAGCGGCTGTTGCACGGGCGGGTGAATTTCACGGCGGACGCGATTCCCGGCGATGACCTGTACCACGTGGCGGTCGAGACGTGGACGGCGGAGGCCCGCGGCCCGCGGGTGAGCCTGGACTTTGATCCGCGATCCGGACAGGTGATCTCGGGGGCGATGGCCCTGGTGGACTGGCAGAACGTGGAGTTGGCGATCCCTCAGCCGTACCAGGAATGGTGCCGGCGCTTCGCCCTGGCGGGCCGGATCGGGATCTCGCAGATCAGCTACGCCAACCGCCAATCCGGCAAGGTGGTGATGATCCTGGAAGATGCGCGGAGCCGGATCCCCCTTTCGGCCAAGGAACTGGAGCAGCCGGACCACAAGTGGTTCGCGGACCTTACCGGGATCAGCGGCAAGATCACCTTCGACGAGGACGGGGTCCGGATCGGCAAGCTGGTGGGCCGGCTCAACGGTGCGCCGTGCGAGGTCTCGGGCAGGTATCGCGGAAACTACGTGAACCTCCAGGAGGGTGAATTCGAGCTGCACATCAAGGCCGAGGGGCTCGAGTGTCCGGACTATACCGATCCCAACGATCACGCGATGATCGAGGAGTACTTCCCGCGCAAGCTGAGGAACTTCTTCAACGATTTCCGCCCGCGCGGCAAAGTGGACCTGGAACTGACGATCACCAAGGCGGCCGGCGCGGACGGAGCGATCGGGCTGGTGGGCAAGATCGCGCCGCGCGGGCTCAGCGCCGAGTACCGCAAGTTTCCCTATCGGGCGGACGACCTTCACGGGCAGGTGCTGCTGGTGGACGGCGGCTTCGTCATCAACGGCCTGACGGGACTGGCCAGCGGCGGTCCGTTCACCATGAAGGGGACGATCTCCGAACCGTCGAAGCACGCGCAGGTCGATCTGCAGATCTCCAGCCCACGGGTCGAGGTGGACGAAAGACTCTACCGCGCCCTCTCGCCGCGACACCGGAAGATCTGGGACATGTTCCAACCGAGCGGCGGCGTGCGGATGAAGGTGCACCTGGTCCGGCCGGCCGGCCCGGATCAGAAATGGTCGCGGACGATCGAAGCGGACTTTATCGACGGTTCGGCGTGCTACGAGGCGTTCAAGTACCCGCTGACGGAGTTGGCCGGAGTCCTGGCGGTCGAGACGGACGTGCTGAAGCTCCAGAAAGTCCGTGGCCGGCACGGGCCGGCGACAGTGACGCTGGACGGCCAAGTTGACGGGCTGAACTCGCCGCGCCCGGAGGTCCGGCTGGAGGTGCGGGCCAGGGACGTGACCGTGGATCGGGACCTGATCGCCGCCCTTCCCGAATCGGCGGGCCGGATCATCGACGACTGCCGACTGACCGGACGAGGCGACCTGAACGGGTCGATTGAGGCGATGCCGGGCCAGCCGCTTGAATATCAATTCACCTGCGAACTGAAGGAAGGCGGAGTCTGCTACAAGGACTTTCCGTACCCGGTGAAGAACCTGCGCGGGCGGCTGACGATCGAGCCGGAGCAGGTGCGGATCGACGGGGTCTTCGCCCGTGAGGGCGAACAGACGGTCGAGGCGCAGGGCCGGCTGGCCTTGGGCGGGCAGGATCAGGGAATCGAACTGACGATAGACGCGGACAACGTGCCGGTGGATTCGGATCTGTACGCGGCGATGGACGAGCGGCTTCAGACGATCTGGCGAGATTTGAGGCCGGAGGGAAGAATTCGCGTCAAGGCGGAACTGTCGCGCCAGGGCCAGGATCCCTGGACGTGGCGGCTGGGAGTCGATCTGGCCGGAACGTCCATTCAGTATGGTGAGTTGCCGCGGATCAGCGGACAGGGCGGACGGGCAGTCTTTGCACCGGGACAGGTGGAGCTATCGGAGGTGGTCGGCCGGACGGACGACGGCGGCGAAGTCCGCTGCACGGGCCGGGTCGCCGCCGAGGAAAAGGAACTGCGGTGCAATCTGCAGCTTGGCCTGGCGGACCTGCCCATCAGCAGAGAGCTGCTGCGGTCGGCGGGAGTTGGCAAGATGGCCTCCATGCTGGAGTGGCAGCCGGGAGGCAAGGCAAGCGGCCAGTTGGATGAGGTGGCGGTGGCCGCGTCGCTGGAGGACCTCTCGCGGCAGAAATGGGAGTTGAAGGGACGGTTGGATTTCGTCGGTGCGGCGTTGGAGTCGCTGGCCGTCGATCCGGTGAACCTGAGCTATCGCGGCCGGATCGGCTGGGACAGGTCGCGAGGGCTTTTCAGCATGGACGGGGAGGCTGAGCTAAGCCGCTTTAACTGGAAGGACCGCGCCGTCAGCGACATCTCGTGCCGGATGATCAAACCGCAGGACAAGCCGGAGTTGCAGATCGAGGACCTGCACGGATGGGTGGGCCTGGGCGAGGTCTCCGGGCTGGCGCGGCTGACGCTGTTGCCCGACGAGACGCGCTACGGCGTGCAATTGACGCTGGACAATCTGCCGGTCGAAAAGGTGCTGACCATCGACAACGGTTCGTCGGGCCCGATCAAGGGGCGGATGCGGGGCGAGGTGTACATGCTGGGCACGCTGGGGGCCAGATACGTTCGCGAAGCCGGAGGCAACGTGCAGGTGGCGGCGGCTGAGGCGCTGAAGGTTCCACTGCTGGGCGAGGTCTACAAGAGCATCCGCCAGGAACCGCCGAACCTGGCGAGCTTCCATGATCTGGCGGTGGAGTTCGCGGTGGAGCAGCACCGCATGATCGTTCGGCGGGTGGAACTGACGGGACAGACGCTCTCGATGTTCGGCTACGGGACGATGAACCTTTCGAACGATCGCCTGCGGCTCAGCCTGATCGCCTCGAACGAGTCCGATCTGACCAGGATTCCCGTGCTGGCCGACCTGGTGCGACGGGCAAGGCGCGATCTGACCGAGGTGCAGGTGACCGGGACGCTGGACGATCCGACGATCCGGGCGACGCCGTTGCGGCACCTCTCGGACACGTTCAAGGAATTCCTGCAGGGCAAGCGGGCCCACGACGAGATGCCGTGACGTCACTGCGATCGGAGGCTCAGGAAGACGGCGGCGGTCACCAGCACAGCGCCGGCGATCAGGTCCCATCCCGGCACGAACCAGAGGAACAGGCACAGCCAGAGGGTCGAGAGGATCGGCGTGACGGCGGCCATGAGGCCGAGGGTCTTGACGTTGGCCCGCGAAAGGGCCAGCTCCCACAGCAGATAGCCGTTGCCCCACGGCCCCAATCCAGCCAGAACCAGCACGCCGATGCCGCGAAAACCGATCGGACCGGCGTCGGCGTCATGGAACAGACAGACGACGCCGGCAATCAACCCAACGCCCAGCAACCCCATGCCGCTGGTATTGTATCGGCCCGCCCAGTCGCGCCACCGGGCCAGCAGCGCCGAATATCCAGACCACAGAATGGCGGCAAGGAGGGCCAGCAGATACGGCAGCAAAGCGGCGAAGCTCATCCGCTCCGTGGTGAAAAGAGCGCCGGCCCCTTCGCGATTGGCCAAAACGGTTCCAGCCAGAACGCAGGCCAAGGCAACCGCCAACAATCCGCTGAAGTTGGTTCCCGGCACCAGGAGAACGCCGAGAACGACGGTGAGGGTGGGCCAGAGGTAATTGACAAGGTTCACGCCGCACGCCTGCTCGCGGCTGGCGGCCAGGGCCACAGCCAGCGGGTAGGCGATTCCGTACAGCACAAAGCCGAAGATGGTCAACAGCCAGAGGCGGGCGGGCAGGCCGACCGCGTTGCGGAAGTGGCCGTCGCAGGTCCGCCGGAATACCATCTGGTAGCACCCGCCGAGCAGGCACGAGCCGGCCAGAAACTGCCACGGCCCGAGGGCCTCGCTGCCGACCCGCACCACCGAGGCCGAGAGCGACCACAGCACGATCGCTCCGGCGCCAAAGAGGAGCCCGGCAAGGGAGTTGCTTCGGGTCGTCACGTTAAGCTCAGCCATCCGCCGCACCTGCACCAGGGTCATCAGACGAAGCGGGCATTGTACCGTCGGGTCCGTCCGCTGTCGATGGTCGACGCGCGCGAAGGTCCGATATTCAATCGGCGGCCGCGAACCAGCGGCGGAAGTTAGCGAACCCGTCCCCGTTTTTCGCCGAAGAAGAGATAGATGCCCGTGGTTCCGCGCGGGCGGTGTCATGGGAGCGGAGGGTCCGTCAATGATGTTGGCCGCTTTGGGAGCAGGAATCGGATTGACGCTGGGCTTTCTGCTGGGCTACCTGATAAGAGCCAGACGGAAGAACCGCATCCGGGGCGGATTCGTCGAAACCGCCTTCGCCTCCACCGGTTCGACCGGCGATGGCGCCTCGACAACCTCGAAGGCCGCCGCCAGGAAGAATGCATCCAGTGACTCTGATCCCCAGATCGACCAGGTGGTCAACCTGACGGACAGCCGGGCCGCGACGGTGGTGGACCTGGACGTGGCCCGCAAGCTCCGCGGAAAGGCCAAGGCCCTGGACCGGCACGCCGCGTGCCTGTGGCGGCGGTCGAAGGAACTCGAAGCCCGTGGGCGGCTGGAGGAGGCCATCTCGCTCTGGCGGCAGGGGCTGCGGATTTACGAGTACATCATGAGAATCCACCCCAAGGCCCGCGAGAGCTGCAAGGCCATGCTGGGCCCGGCGTACCTCGACATGGCGGAAAAACTGGCTGTGCAGGACAAGCCGGACAGCCAGCGCCGGGCGGCGGTTCACTGCAAGACGGCGGTCCGCTACCTGGAAATGTCGGTGGAGGCGGGCGTGTATGAGAACCAGGAGGCGCTGGCCCGGGCCGAGCGGTTATTGGAGCAGCTCAGGCCGCAGGACCGGGAGGAGGCGCTCCTGTTCGACGACAGCGAGGACTAGCGGCGGCCGGGCTTTTCGAGCAGGTCTTGAGGAAAGGTCACCGGGTCGTCGTAGTCGAAATCCTCGCCGTAGAGCTGCGGGTTGGAGTTGAGGAAGCTCTGGATGGCGGACCAGTCAGGCAGCACGACGCCGCGCCAGATCAAGCCCGGCGTCATCTCCTTGTCGATCAGGATGGTGAAGAGCTTGCGCTTGCGATAAGCCTCGTGGTCCTCCTCGCTGTTGCCGATCCCGATCCGGATGTTGCTGAAATCCTCCTGAAGACGGTCGATCTCCCGGCGTTTGTATCCCGAGAGCGACCATTCATGCTGATCGACGTCCCAGGTGAGCACCGGGCCGCGGGGAAAGCCGTGCCGGTCGAGCCACGCTCGCGTCTTGACCACAATCTCCCGCGGACGGGCGGTCAGATAGACGATCCGGAAATGCTTGGCCAGTTCTTCCACAACCGGCTGGGCGCCGGGAATCGGATCGGAGCGGTCGGGGTGCGAGCCGAAAAGCTGAAGTTGTTGCGTTCTGGCGAGGGTGTCGTCGATGTCCACGATCATGATCGGGGCGTCCTTCGGCCAGACGTAGACCTCGGCACAAGTCGCAAAGTGCCGGCCGTCCTCCGTGTAGACCACACGAAAAGGATAGACGCCGGACTCTTCGACCCGGTGCTTGACGCTGGCGTAGCCTTCCTCGTCGGTGTCGTCGCGGCCGATCGCCGTGCCGTCAAAGAAGAAGTCCAGATCGCGGTCCTCCAGCCCTTTGTTCCAGACGAGAAACGCGGGCCATTCGAGCTTGCCGGTGAGGGTGACGCGGTCGCCCGGCCGGCAAAGGCGATCATCAACGGTCAGCAACCGATTGGACGCGCAGCCACCGAGGCCGACAAGACAGATCAGAAATCCGATCAGAATCAGTACGTTCCCACGATCGCCCGGCCTTGATTCCATGATGTCCTCCCGTCATGAATTCGGGGACCACCCCCCAGCTTAATGGGATTCTACACCGGGTCGAGCCACACTGGCAACAGAATTCGGATACGGGCAAGAGAGTCGGATCAGTAGCTGGCCAGCCGCGCCTGCTCCTCTTCGGAACTGTGCGCGAAGACGACGCCGCGACGGAAGTACTGCCAGCAGGTCAACATGGCCAGAATCGCACTGGCGACCCACAGGAACCACAACAGGGCCGCAACGGACGTCGGTCCCATCGGGGTCAGATGGAGCAGGTCTGGACCAAGCAGGGTCACCACCACCAGGATCATCTGCGATAGCGTGCAGATCTTGCCCGCCCAGCCGGGACGGATGAAGATGTGGCGGGTGACCAGGAACAGGATGACGAAACCGAGGACGACGAACAGGTCCTTGCCGATCGCGCAGATGACCACCCAGTTGGGTATCTTGAAGTGCGGCACCGCCGTGTAGTCGATGCCGAGCAGGATCATCGCGCAGGTGACCAGCAACTTGTCGGCCACCGGGTCCATGAACCGGCCAAGCTCTGTCTGCTGGTTGAAACGCCGGGCCAGAAAGCCGTCGATGCCGTCGGTCAGCGACATCAGGGCGAAAACGATCAGGGCGCCGCGGCGGGCCCACAGGCCCCACTCCGGATCCTGAAGGTTGATCAGGCACCAGACGAACGGAGCGATCAGGACGATCCTGAGCATGCTCAGGCGGTTGGGCCAGTTCAGTATGTCCTTTCGCTCCATCGGAACCTCCCCAACCGTCGGCCCGCGATCATTCGCCGGTGATGATCCGGCGGATGTCGTTGTAGGTCAACAGGATGAACAACAGGATAAAGAAGATCAACCCGGCGGCCTGCCAGATCGCCGCGTACTTCGGCGGCAGCGGCTTGCCGCGGATCTTCTCGTACGCCAGCAGCAGCATGATCCCGCCGTCGGTGATGGGAATGGGCAGGAAGTTGACCACCGCCAGGTTGGCCGAGATCAGGGCGAAAAAGTAGAGCAGCTTGTAGAGCCCCGCCTCCGCCACGGTCTTGCCCGCGTGAATGATGAACACCGGTCCGCCGACGTTGCGGGCGTCGACCGTCTGGTCGATGGCGATCCGCTGAATGGTGACGTAGACCAGCTTGATGAAGTACCAGGTGTAGCGGACGCCGAGAACGACGCCCTCGAAGGGATTCGACGCCTTGATCAGCGTCTCCATCGGATAGCCGATCATGTCGGTGGTGTAGCCGATCCGGTGAATCCACTGCTCCTGGGCCGGCACCGCCAGTTCGCCGCTCAGCTCCCGGTCGCCGAGCTGGAAAACAAGCGGTACGGTCTGGCCGGCGTTCTCCCGCAGGCAGCCGATCACGTCGAACCAGTCGCTCACCGCGTTGCCGTTGCACGAGACGATGCGGGCTCCGCGCGGCAGGTTCAGGCCCGCCGCCGGAGTGCCAGCGAGGGTGTCAGCCACAATCGGGTGCTCGTCATCGACGCCCAACTGCTGTTCCAGAACCTCGAACTGGGGCTTCTTGCGAGGGACGTCGAAGGCGGCCGTCTTGCGCTCTTCGCCGCGAAGCACCTGCACCTGAACGGTCTCGCCGCGATTCTCAGCGAAGTAGTCGAGCAGTTCGGCCTTGGTCGGGTTGGCGATATTGGCCACCTGGACCACCACGTCGAGCGGCTGAACACGGTCGGGATCGGGATTGTTGGGGTCGTGATCGAACAGGGCCAGGAACTTGGTCCGCGGTTGAAGGCCCACAATGGCCTCCTCGCGGGCCGCCTCGGCGAATTCCTCCTGAGTCACGGGCATCCGGGCGGGACCGATCACCAGGTGCGCCCGCTTGCGGACGGTCAGGGTCTTGGTCTCGCCGTTCACGTGCCGTTCGACGGTCAGTTCGACCGGCTTGCCTCTGGCCTCGACCAGGGCCTGCTCGACCTGCCAGAAGAGCTCGGGCTCGACGGAGTCCACGCGGACGATCACGTCGTCGGCCTTCAACTGATGCTCGCCCTGCTGCGAGAGGCCGGCGTAGAGGATTCTGGTGGAGCGGGCCTGGGCGATGCCGATCATCGGTTCCTTCAGATCGGGGTTCATCTGCTCGGGAACGACCTGGGTCTGGATGGTCTGCCCGTCCCGCCGCAGTTCAACGTCGATGGGCTGGCCGGGCCGGTGGAACATGATGGCGACCTTGACCTCGCCGAAGTGCATGACCCGGTCGCCGCCGATCCGAACGAACTTGTCGCCCGGCTGGATTCCCGCCTTGGCGGCGGGCGTGCCGGAGATGACTTCGCCGGCCACCGGCGCGTCGCGCTCCAGGCCGTGCATGAAGACGACCATGAAGGCGACCGCGGCGAAGATGACGTTCATGATGACGCCGCCGCTGACCACCAGGGCCCGTTGGCCCACGCTCTTGGCCAGAAAGGACTCGGGATCGGCTTTGGTCTCGTAGAGACGCTCCTGGTCGAGGGCGGTGTCCTCCTGGCCGAGCATCTTGACGAACCCGCCGAAGGGAATGGCGCGGATGGAATACTCGGTGGC
This sequence comes from Phycisphaerae bacterium, assembly GCA_012729815.1. NCBI lineage: Bacteria > Pseudomonadati > Planctomycetota > Phycisphaerae > Phycisphaerae bacterium. The sequence goes on from JAAYCJ010000075.1 coordinate 12,865, forward strand.
CCCCCGCTTGAAACCCGCCACCTTGGGCCCGAACCCGATGGCGAACGCCTCGACGCGAATGCCGACCAGACGGGCCATGATGAAGTGACCCAGTTCGTGGACGAAAATCACCAGGCAGAACCCGACCAGCACCAGGAAGATGTGCCACGCCGACTTTAGGGCCCACAGGGCCATCTGCTCCTGGCCCACGATCAACGATTCAAGCATCGAGTCACCTCATTTCTCGCCCAGGCATCGATCTCGAAGAGCTCGGGCAGAGTGGGTTCGGGTTGGTGCCGGTGCCCGGAGAGCACCGTGCCGGTCAACTCCACAATCTGACCAAATGATATTCGTCCCTCGATGAAATATCCAACCGCCTGTTCGTTGGCGGCGTTGAGCACCGCGGGCGCCGATCCGCCCAGTCGCGCGGCTTGGTAGGCCAGGTCGAGGGCTGGGAACTTGGCCCGATCGGGTTCGTGAAACGTCAGCATGGCGACCTCGCAGAGGCGCAGACGCGGCGCGATGCACGCGGTTCGCTGCGGCCACGTCAACGCGTACTGGATGGGCAGGGCCATGTCCGGATTCGAGAGTTGGGCGATCATCGAACCGTCGCGGAACTCGACCAGCGAGTGGACGATCGCCTCCGGATGGATCACCACGCCGATCCGGTCGGCGGACAATCCGAACAGGTAGTGTGCCTCGATAATCTCCAGACCCTTGTTCATCATGGACGCCGAGTCGATGGTGATCTTCCTGCCCATCGACCAGGTCGGATGGTTCAGGGCCTGCTCGACGGTGGCGTTGCGAATGTCATCAGCCGACCACCGCCGAAACGGGCCGCCGCTGGCGGTCAGCATGATGCTGGCCACGTCGGATTCCCGCCCGGCCTGCATCGCCTGAAAGACCGCGCTGTGTTCGCTGTCCACCGGTAGAATGCGGGCACCCGTCCGTTTCGCCTCAGCCAGCAGCAGTTGCCCGCCGACCACCAGGGCCTCCTTGCTGGCCAGGGCCAGGTCCTTGCCGGCCCGCACGACGGCAAACGCCGGTTCGATGCTGGCCGCGCCGACGATGGCGCACAAAACGATCTGGGCGCCCGTCGCGCCCGCAACCTCCAGAACCCCCTCCTGCCCAGCCACGACGCGGATCGGCAGGTCGGCAAGGGCCTCCTTCAGCGGCGGATAGGCCTCCGGTGCGACAACGGCCACCACCGGCGGACGAAACGCACGGGCCTGACGGGCCAGTTCCTGCCAGTTCTCACCGGCGGACAGCCCAGCCACCGACCACTCCGGGCCCAGCGCCCGCAGCACGTCGAGTGCGCGGCGGCCGATCGAACCGGTCGATCCCAGGATGGCTACTGATTTGCTCACGTTCCTGCTATCTGCGCTTGGCCTTACTGCAACGACGATGGTTGTGGATTGCGCCACGCCCGCCGAGGCGGATCGGAAACTCAGGAAGTATAAGCCGCGGATATGGACGCTTCAAGCAGATTCGCCGTCCAGCCCAATGAAATCGGGCCGACCGGCAAGTCCGTCTAAACGGACACCGGGCGAACCCGCGGAAAAAGCCCGACGATAAACAGGATGATTCCGACGACAACGAGAACGGGCGCGATACAGACGATGGCCACGCCGCTGGTCAAAACCGGCTGAAGACTCGAGACGTCATCGTAGACCTTCAGTTCCGCCTTGTGGACCTCAGCCGTGTAGGTGGCGTCGCGGCCGATCATGACCTGAACCAGGATCACCCCCCCTGCCGGCGCATCGAACGGCGGAAACAGGTGCTCGACGAGGGTCCGGCTGGACGACCGCTCGGAATGCGCCTCGCGCACGACGCGGGTTCCCTCCCCCTGCCACGAGGCGACGGTGCTTTCGGAGGCGATCAGGTCGCCCTGGTCGTTCCTTATCGTATAGTCGACCGGAAACTCGTACCGCGGCACATAGCGGGTCTGGCCGAAATGCTCCTCCTCCTGAATGGAGGAACTGGTCAACTCGAACACCACGCCCAGGCGGGCCGGACTGCCCGGATCGATGCGGAGATGCGGCGTGGTCATGGGCTCGCCGAGGACGAGCGGCGCGCGATAGACGATTTCCTGCCGGAAGAGTCCGAATACGGAGGTGCCGAGGAAGACGATGCTGATAAGGAATAGGACCATGCCGGCCAAGGCCACGATGCATCCGGCTGTTTTCATACGCCTGCCCTCGTCATAAGCCGCTCGAACCAGGAGCCTGATGGCTCTTTCCTCTTATCAGTTGGAATTATAGAGCGGCGAGCGACAGAGGGCCAGCAAAATCAATATGAGTGATTGACTCGGAATATGCCTGGGCTTGACTTTGCCACGCTTCTTGTATAGCGTTAGCTTTTAGATGAGAAAGGGGTGCCTCATGCAGGTACGAATGGACCTGGCCAAGATCATCATCACGGAGACCGAGGACCGTCAGATCATCGTGCTCAAGGAGCGTGACGGCACCCGGACGTTTCCGATCGTGATCGGGATCGCTGAGGCCTGTGCCATCGACCGGCGGCTCAAGGGCATCCAGACCCTCCGTCCGCTGACCCACGAGTTGCTGGCCAGCGTGATCGAGCAGTTGGGCGGCCAGTTGGAGAAGATCGTCATCAACGACCTTCGCGACGGGACGTTCTACGCCCGGCTGATGGTCCGCCAGGACGGCCGGTTGAGGGAAATCGACTCACGTCCGAGCGACGCGATCGCCCTCGGCGTGGCGACGGAGGTGCCCGTGTACGTGGAAGAGCACGTGCTGCGGGAAGTCTGTCAATAGGAAGAACGCGACACGCAGCGGCCCAATTGAGAACCCCCAGGAGACGCCGGTGGCCAGAGACAGCGAGGCGACGGACCAGGAAAACGCGGGCCAGATCGTGGACTTGTGGCTGGACCGATCCATCCAGGTGAAGGCCAGCGATCTGCACTTCGAGCCGGACGCCGAGGGTCTGGCCGTCAAGATCCGGATCGACGGCATCCTTCATCTGGTCAAGCGGGTCAACCAGGAATTGGGCAAGCAGATCATCTCGCGTCTGATGGTCATGGCCAGCCTGCACACGCACCTGCAGAAAAAACCCCAGGAAGGCCGGGCCGACTACTCGTCGAGCCGAACCGGCGGCAAGCCCATCAACATGCGGGTCTCGACGTTTCCCACCGTCTGGGGCACCCGCGCGGTGGTCCGCTTCTTTCACGGCTTGGAGCGAATCCCGCAGCTCGATCAACTGGGCTATAACGACAAGACGCTCGAACTGCTCAAGAAAATGGCGTATCAGACACAGGGAATGATCCTGATCGCCGGCCCGGCGGGCAGCGGCAAAACCACCACCATCTATTCGTTTCTGCATCACATCCTGGGCGCGCGGCCGGGGTGCAGCGTCATCAGCATCGAGGATCCGGTCGAGTACAGCGTCGAGGGCATTACGCAGGTGCAGATCGGCCAGTACGCCGGCGGACTGACCTACAAGGACGCCCTCAAGTCGCTGTTGCGGCAGGATCCGCAGGTCGTGGCGATCGGCGAGGTCCGCGATCCGGACACCGCCGCCATCGTCCTCGAAGCCGCCCTGACCGGACACCTGCTGATCAGCACGATCCACTCGCCGACCGTGGCCGGCGCGGTGCTGCGCCTGGTGGACATGGGCCTGGCCCCCTACCAACTGACCGGCGCCCTGACCGGCATTGTCGCCCAGCGCCTGGTGCGACGCCTCTGCACGAACTGCCGGGTCGCCACCAACGATCCGAACGAACCCTACGTCTCGGGCGGATGCACCAAGTGTTTCAAGACCGGCTACCGCGGCCGGATACCCGTGGCGGAAGCAGCCCACATGACCAAGAGCTTTCGCCAGGCGATCATCCAGGGCCAGGACGTCAGCGGTATCCAAGCCGCCCTCAAAGCCGACGGCCTGCCCACGTTGCGAGAGGACGCCCACCGCCTGGTGCGAAGCGGCATCACCTCCAGCAACCAAGTCACCGAGCTTCTCCACAGCCTGGAGTAGGCGCCCACCGGTCGGATTCCCCCACGTGAAGCACTGCGGCGCGCCCCTTTGGGGTCGCGGTTTGTTTTTGGAGAGCAGAAAGTAAAGCGTTGACGAAAACCGGGGAAATTTATAGACTGTGTGTACTGGAGGCGTTGAAGCATCATTTCGGCTCACAAGCGTGCGAGGCATACGCATTGATGTCGGGTGAGGCACGGTTATTCCGTTGCATCAAATCGAATCGAGCGGTGAAGTTTACTCCCCCGGCGACCAGTCCGATCCACGCCCTGATGCTCTGGGCGCGTCGCCGTCCGCGGGACGCCGCGCTGATATTTTCACTTCCGGAAAGGCACGAACCCTTCGTCCGGACCTATAGCGAGCTGTTTTCACGGGCGTTCACCCTCGCCGAATCGCTGGCGTCGCTGCCGGAAGGGCTGATCGGGATACTGGGAGGGCAGCACGGCCTGAGCGTGGAGGCGGCGCTGGCGGCGATGCAGGCGCGTCGCCCATTTGCGTTGATCAACCCGCTGAGCCAGGCCTTCGAGCACGAGGTCCAGTGCCTCCAATCCCTGCACCCGTTGGGCGTGCTGATCCCCTCGCTGGACGAAATGCCGGACCTGCTGGTGGACCGGTTGGGTGAAATCACGCGCGAGTTGGGAAGGGCGAACGTCTGGTCGGCCGGCCCGAATCCCCTGGCGGCCAAGGATCTGCTCGCGGAAGACCAGGGGTCGCGGCAACCTCAGGATGCTGTGGACGATTCGCTGTGGAATGAACCACTGGTCTACCTCAACGGCCGGGATGAAGACGAGCACTGCCACGCCTACGTGTACACCCCGCTGGCCCTGGCGGCCAGCGCCCTGTCGGTGGCGCAGTGGCTGCAGATTAAAGAGGGCGTGCGGGTGCTATGCGGCGTGGAGCTCACCCGCTGCGCGGGCTTTGTGCCGGCGCTGGCGGCGGTGATGTCGGGCGCCGGATGCGTCCTGCCGCATCGCCTCAAGGGGCACGAGTTCTGGCAGGTCGCCAGCCAGAGCGGCGCGCACGTGGCGAGGGTGGCGCCGGAGGTGATCGAAGACCTGCTCGAGAATCCCGGACGGGCAAGCGACATCAGCTCGAGCGGGCTCAAGTACATCATCACCGACGCGGGCGGCCTGCCGACGCGGGTGTCGCTGGCGTTCATCGAGACGTATGACCTGCCGCTGATCAACTGTTTCGGCACGTCGGCCACCGGCGGCTACGCGTTGGGCGTGCCGCTGAACCTGTGCCGGCGCGAGTATGAACTGGCGCTGCGGGATAGCGCGGCGGGTGTGGAACTGGAACACTGCAACGTGAAGGTCGAGGAGGATCCGCAGATCACCGCGAGCGCCAACGACCGCCGCGAGGGCTACCTGGCGGTGCGGGGCAACGGCCTCTCGACGGGGTACTGGGACGGCCAGACGCTGTCGACCTGGCAGACGCCGTGGCTTCGCACCTCGCATCTCGGCGCGGTCTGCGGCGGGCAGGAACGGGAGTGCTTCAGCGTCCAGGGGCGAGCGTCCGAGGCGCTGGTGGTACAAGGCTACCGGATCTGGCCGGCGCAGATCGAGCACTCGCTGACCGAGACCTTTGCCTTTCTGGAGGATTGCGTCGTGCTGGCGCGGCCGGACGGGCGGGGACGAAATCAGCTCTGCGCCGCCGTGGTGCTGCCGGAGGAACTGGACCGCCACCGCCAGTCGGAGCTTCTGGCCCAGATGGAGGCGCGGGTCCGGGCCGGAGGCGTCGAAGGCCTGAGCGAACACGCCCGGCCGCACCAACTGATCGCCCTCTCGGGACCGATGCTGCCGCGTGATCCGGACGGCCGGCCCAACCGCCAGCAATTGCTGGACGTCATCAACGGCTTTGCCGCGGGGCGAGGCCTGGCCGCCTCGTAAAGACCCGCCGGCGGCTCAGGCGATCGCCAGCGTCACGATCTTCCGCGACTCGATCTCAAGCGTGATGGCCTTCCCATTCCGCGCCGGGCCCTCATCCAGAACCGTCTCATCGAGCCTTGCGAACCGGACCTGCTCGAACGGGAAGTTGAGGGTCAGGACCACCTTCTGCGTTTCGCCGGTGTAGTTTGTCAGCCGCAGAACGGTGGATTGACCGTCTTCGGCGGGTTTGAGGGCGTCGATCATCACGCCCTGGGCGTCGAGCGACAGCAACGACATCGATCCATCGCCGGCGGCCAGCGAGGGCAGCGGCGTGAACGTCTTGAGGCCGGCCAGGAACTGCTGCGAAAACTCCAGGACGCGGGCCGCCGGCCACGACGCGGCGTGCGGATAGACGGCCAGATCGAACTCGTAACGGCCGAAACACTGGGCTTCGGGAGTCGCCAGGACCGGACCGGCGTGCTCGCCACGGGTCAGGAAGTGACCGCGGCTGAGGCGTCCGACGCACCGCAGCAGCGTGATCGCGATCGCCCGCGCGGCGTCGCGGGTGACTTCGAACTCGGGCAGGCCGCGGGCGAACACGGCCAGGCCGTTTCGCTCATCGGCCATGTCCACAAAGCCGTGATGCGGATACTGCTCCGGCTGATCCTCCGTCCAGACCTTCGGATCGACCGGCTCGACCATCACAGGCAGCGAGTCGACGTCGAACTGCTGCAGGGCGCTGACCCGCTCAGCGGCCAAGCCCGTCGGGAACATCGCGCGGAGACGATGGTCGCGGGCCTGGTTGTCCACGGTCACCTTCACGCGGATGAATCTGGCCGCCTTGCCCAGTGTGACCTCGGCGCGGATGGGCAGTTCGACCCGCCGCGCGGCGCGATCGGCGAAGAACTCGCCGTTGCGGTCGCGCAGCTCGAGCCCCTCACGGTCGATCGCCGCCTCGGCGGGGATGCTCAGGACATACTCGATCCCCAGCGTGGCCGCGCCGGGCCCGTCATGCAGGACGCTGATCTGGGCCGGTCCGCCGAGGGTGGTGACCACCTGGTCCTTCATCGGCGGGCTGTAGTTGTACTCGTCGCCCACGTCGCCGCCGTCCTCGAAGTACAGCAGATTCTGGAACGTCTTGCCCGAGGCCTTGTCGGTGACGGTCAGCGTCCCGTTCGGCTCGACCCGCACCGTCAGGTGCTCGTTTTCCATCGTCCGCTGATCGGTCAGCAACGAGACCGTCCGGGCCGGATGGGCGTTGAGCGGCATGACTCGGAACTGGCGATAGCCCATCGCCGGCAGGTCGTCGGCCCAGAATCGCACGCGGGCCTTGACCGCGTTGCGGAAGGGCGCGCACTCGCGGACGTTGGGATAATACTCGAGGCCGTCGGTGACGCCGACCAGTTCGGCGGCGATCGACGTGCCGTCCTGGGCGGCCAGGCGCACGCTGCGGATCGTCTTTTGCGGATCGAAACGCGCGCCGTCGGCGTATTCGATCGGCTCCCACTCGGTCTTGACCAGCGGGATATCGGCCTCAACCAGATCGGAAACCGCGAACGGCATCGGATTGAACACGGCGATGCGATAGTCCTTCCGCTCGGACGCCTCGCCGCAGGTCAGCTTGTGGAACACACGCCGGCAGACGCTGTCGCTGATGTCGCGGCACCACTGGAACCGCGTCATCATCTGCTGGTGGACGCGGTCGATGCTGCAGCCGCCGATCGAGTCGTGCGGCTGATTGCGCAGGAGCCACATCCACGCGTTGTCCAGGAAGCCGCGGCGGTCGCCGCCGAACATCAGCCGGTCGATCGCCGCCATCGGCTCGGCCCATCGCGCCATCTCGATCTCGCAGTCGGCGTTGGCCTGTTTGAGATAGATACGGGCGGATAGAATACCGTTGAGCACGACGGCGCCGGTCTTCTCGTGGCGTTTGGTGTCGCGGAGCATGCCATCGAACGTGGGCCACTCGGAGCACTGACGCTCGCGCAGCAGGTCGATGTAGTCCTCGAAACTGCCGTGCCGGAACTCCATGTCGTCGTACTCGCGGTTCAGATCGTCGATGATCTTCACCACGTCCGGGTCGACCGGCGCGTGGTCGACCCCGTGCATCAGCAGACCCAGCCCGCTGCGGGAATAGGCGCGGTGAAACTCGATCCGCTCGCGAAACAGGTCCAGCTTCTCCCGATACGTCTTCTTGTCGCTGGTGCAGACGTTCCCGTAGCCTTCGACCATGTGACAGCCGAATACCTTCGTCCCGTCGGGACTCCGCCAGAACATCTCCGGCGCCGGCCGTTCCAGGCCCAGACCTCGCCAGAAGACGATGTTATCGACGCCAAAACCAAGCAGAATCTGCGGAATCTGGGCGACGTGGCCGAAGCAGTCGGGCAGGTAGCCGACGTTGGGGAAATGCCCGAGCCTCTCGGCGATCCGCTTGCCGCGAAGCAGGTTGCGCACCAGGGCTTCGCCGCTGACCAGGAACTCATCGGGGAGGATGTACCACGGTCCGACCAGAAGCCGGCGGCTGGCCACGTGTTGGCGGAGCCGCTCGAGGGCGTCGGGCTTGATCTCCAGGTAATCCTCAGCCACCACCGCCTGCCCGTCGAGGTTATACGCGGCGAAACGGGCATCCTTGTCTTCTAGGAGTCCGGCTACCTCATCGATCAGATCGACCAGCCGCATGCGGAACTCCTGGAACACGGCGTACCATTCGCGGTCCCAGTGGGCATGCGAGGCGACGATCATCGTGTGTTTGGTCGGCTTGCTCATCAGTTCTCACCTTTCCGGGAAAAAGCAACCCGACGATTATAGCGATCGCGGGCCCCGGAAACAGGGAATTCTTGCGGCAACCGGCCTTCGATGCTATGATTCCGCCCATTCGGAATTCTGGAACAAAGCGATGGAACAGGCGAGTTTTGTACACAACGTAGCCATTATCGTCTCCCTGGTTGTCCTGGAGGGGCTGCTCTCGGCCGACAACGCGCTGGTCCTGGCCATCCTGGTCAGGCACCTCCCCAAATCGCAGCAATCCAAAGCGCTGAAGTACGGGATCTTCGGGGCGTTTTTCTTCCGATTTTGGGGAGTGATCTTCGCGGCGTGGTTGGTGGCCTATTGGCAGTTCAAGGCGGTCGGAGCCGGCTATCTCCTCTACCTGGCATTCAAGCATTTCCTGCGCCGGTCGTCCGACCACGGCGGCGGGCGGGCCGGCTCTGCGACCATGGGATTCTGGAAGACGGTGGCGGTCGTGGAGTTGACCGACATCGCGTTCAGCGTGGACTCCATTGTGGCCGCGGTGGCCATGTCGGACCGTAAGTGGGTAATCTACACCGGTGGGGTCCTGGGCATCATCACGATGCGCTTCGTCGCGGGGGTCTTTCTGCGGATCCTCGAACGGTTCCCGCGGCTGGAAACCGCAGCCTACATGCTGGTCGCGTGGATCGGAATCAAGCTCGGGCTTTCGTGCCTCGACCAGTTGATCACCGGGCACGTCGAGCATGGACCCTACCACATGCCCCCGGTGCTGTTCTGGACCGTGATGGTCGCGATCTTCGTGGGAGGACTCCTATGGCCGGCCCCGCCGACCGCGACGCTGCACCTGGATGAAAGCGGCGGATTGACCAGGGATGAGAAGGGCTCGCGGATGCCTGCGGTGGTTCCTGCCGAGCCAGCCGTGCGGAAAAACTATTGACCAATACGGGGGTGGTCCCGGGCACCCTTCCGACCGCGGCGGTCGGGGCTTCATCGGACGCGCTGCGGTACGCTGATCCGGCTACTTCCCGCCGGCGGCCTTCTTGAACTCGGCGATCTCGGCTGGGCCTTCCACCACGTCGATGGCGATCTTGTACTCCCGGACCTGGCCGGGCCGCAACACGTCGAGCCATCCGCGTTGGCGGTCGACGTTTCGCCCTTCGACGCCGCAGTTGGCCGGCTCGATGCCCATCACGTACTGGCCGTTGGGCCCGAAGTGCTGCCAGTTGACCACGCGCGGGAAATGCTTCTTGAGGAAGGTCAGCTTGACGCCGAACTTGCGTTTCGGATTGAGCACGCCGCAGCAGACGTTGCCCGCCCGGTCGGTGTCCGGGTCGATGTAGACGCACGCCTCGCCGGTCCCGCGATGCTCGTCCAGCGGCTCGGGAACGACGCGGAGATTGCGTTTCTTGAAGTGCGCCGCCGCGTGTTCGCCGATCGGCGTGGTCTTTCCGGCGAAAAGGAACTGGGAACCCGGCTCCAGGAGCGGATAGCCGAAATTCATGTGCAGCAGCCAGGCGTGAGGCGCGTCCAGGTTGCCGCGGTTGATGAAGGTGTCCTCGATGATGATCCGGCTGCGCCCCAGCGGCGAGGTGATCGTGCGGCGAAGCTCCAGATTGGGCTCAAAGAGCTTGGCCTGGCGAACCACGCCGGTGATGCTCATCTCGGTCAGTCCGCGGAGCGGATCGGGCCCGACCACGGACTCCAGCGAGGCTGAGAGGTTCGTATGCCGCCCGTGCAGGCCCAGTTCTTCCGTCCCGTCCTTACACGGAGCGCCGGCCGACGAGGGGCCGCAACTGGCCACCAGACCGCCGAAGAACCCCCAGAGCCAATCGAGCCCGCGGTGCATGGCCATCTCCGGGCGCGGCGCGCCGCTGAGCGAAAGCCACGAGAGCGACATGCCCTTGTAGAACGCCTCGGCGATATCCAACCCACGGTCCACCAAGACCTTGTAGTGCAGACCGGACCCGGTGTTGACCCAGGCGCAGCGGGTGCCGGCGGCGGGACCATCAATCTGGCTGAGTAAATCGATCCCTCCCAGTTGAGCGGGGTTGACGACATAGGCGTGATCCGACGATAATGCCGCGGGAGACTTTTTCGCCATGATTATGCTCCTAACTTTTTGCCACCGGGCTCAGGGCGGTTTATAATTAAAGCGTTTGGATTTTACGGAGCAGTCTTATGCCGGACAAGGAAATTCTGTTGGGGCACAGCCCGGATTCGGACGACGCCTTCATGTTCTACGGGTTGACCAGCGGCAAGGTGCCGAGCGAGGGCTACGTCATCAAGCACCTGCTGTCCGACATCGAGACGCTGAACCAGTACGCCACCAACGGCAAGCTGGACCTGACCGCCATCTCGTTGCACGCCTACGCCTACGTCAAGTCGCATTACGCCCTGATGGCGTGCGGGGCGAGTATGGGGATGGGATACGGTCCGATCATCGTGGCGACCAAGCCGATGACGATTGAGGAACTCGAACGGGCGACCATTGCCGTGCCGGGCACGATGACCACCGCGTTTCTCGTGCTGCGGATGGTGCTGGGGCATTTCGACTACCAGGTGATCCCATTCGACAAGATCCTGTTCCAGGTGGCTGGAGGGTCGGTCGACGCCGGACTGATCATTCACGAGGGCCAGGTGAACTACGGGCAGATGGAGTTGCTTAACGTGCTGGACCTGGGCAAGTGGTGGTCCGACCAGACGGGGCTGCCGCTTCCGCTTGGGGTCAACGCGGTCAAGCGCGATCTGGGTCCGGCGGTGATGAAGGACCTCTCGCGTCTGGTGTTGCGGAGCATCGAGTACGGCATGGAGAACCCGGAGGAGGCCCTGGACTTCGCCCAGGACTACGCGCGCGGGCTGGACCGGCAGCAGCTCGAGACGTTCGTGCGCATGTACGTAAACCAGTGGACGCTCCGGTGCGGGCCGGAAGGAACGAAGGCCATCAACGAGTTGCTCTACCGGGCGGAGACCGAGCGGCTGATCCCGCCGACTCTCCCGGTCGATTTCGTGTGACGCGAAGGATCGCAGCGGCATGAATGACAATGGCGGCGTCAAGTATCCCTCTCCGTTCGAGGAGCCACTGGCCCAGCGTGCGCTTCAGGTGGCGCTGCTGACGATTGTGGCGATGGTGGTCTTCCTCTCCGGGGCCGGGCGCACCGCGTTGACCGATCCGGACGAAGGGCGCTACGCATTGGTCGCCAAACGGATGCTCCTGACCGGCGAGTGGCTGGTCCCGCAGACCGACGGCCCCTACTTCGACAAACCGCCGCTGTACTTCTGGCTGACCGCCGCCTCGTTCAAGCTGTTCGGCGCGACGGACTTCGGGGTCGATTTCGCCGCCCGCCTGGTGCCGGCGGCTGGAGCGGTTTTGGCGGTGTTGGCGACCTACCTGCTGGCCGCGGCGCTGTTTAACCACCTGGTGGCCATGATCTCGGCGGGAACGCTGCTTTCGACCGCGGCCATGATCGGGCTGGGCAAGTTCGTCCGCATGGACGTCTACCTGATCGCGTTCGTGACACTGGCGATGTGGGCGTTTATCAAGGGCTATTCCGATCCGCAGCGCCGCCGGTGGTTCATCCTGATGTATCCGCCGATCGCGTTGGGAGTGCTGACCAAGGGACCGATCGCCCTGCTGATCCCGGCGGCGGTGATTCTCCTGTTCCTGCTGCTCCAGCGGCGGCTTGGCCTGATCTGGCGTCTCAAGATCATCCTGGGCCTGGCCGTGGTCATCGCGATCGCCGGGCCGTGGTTCCTCTACATGGCCCGGGAGTTTCCCGGCGAGCCCGGCCAACCGAATTTCCTGCGTGAATTCTTCTACAGCCAACACGTGGAGCGGTTCAACAGCGACAAGCACGGCCACGCCGACGGTTCGCTGATCGAGTATTTCAGCGGTCTGGCGGTCGGCCTGCTGCCGTGGACGGGGCTGATCGCGGTGGCGGCGGCACGGCGGTTCCGGAGCGCGTGGCGAAGGGACGAGAACGACTGGCGTTCGCAGTTCCTGCTGATCTGGGCGATCTTCGTGGTGGCGTTTTTCGCCTTCAGCCAGACCAAGCTGTGGCACTACGGGTTTCCGGCGATCGTTCCGCTGGCGATCATCGGCGCCCGGTACATGTACGACTACTGGCAGAGCGACTTTCCGGCGCGGCGCCGCGAGACGAGCCTGCAGTGGGCTTACCCGCTGGCCGCGGCGGCGTCCGGGCTGATGGTGGCCCTGCTGATCGCGTTTGCGGGTCTTTCGATCTACGTGCACTTCTGGGCCAACTGGGGCGAGCTGCCGCCGCTGTTCGAGGGGTTCTGGGGGATATACGGGTGGATCATCCGGGCGTTCTACCGGCTGATCGGGGCGGCGGCGCTGGGGTTGGTGCTGCTGTCGCTGCTGCGGGGCCGCCAGTTGGAGCGGGTGGCGTGGGTGGCGGCGGCGGTGACGCTGCTGGTGGCGGTGGACCTCTCGTACAACGAGATTCCCAAGATCGCCGACGTTCACTCGACCCGCCGGCTGACCTCGAGCGTCTACAAGTACAGCCAGCCGGACGACCCGATCCTCATCAGCCCGGAACAGCGATGGTCGCTGCCGTTCTACCTGTCGCCGGTGCGGGAGAAAGACGTGCGGCAGTTGGACCACCTGGGCGAGTTCACCGGCACCTGGTCGGAGTTTCCCGGCCGCATGATGTACCTGGCCAACGACAGCGACGCCTTCAAGCAGATCCCGATCGATACGGAACACCGGATCGCCGTGCTCAACCAGTTCCAGGACGTGCGCTTGATGCTGATCCAGCCGAAGGCGGCGGCGCCGGTGGTCCCGCAACCCGGAGCCCTGCCCGCGATCCCGCCGGTGGACACGAACGTCGGGCTCGAACCGCAAACGCCGCCAACGCCGTAGCCGCGGATCAGGCCGTGCGCTTGATGACGATGGCGGTCAGATCATCCCGCTGAAGCGTGCCTTCGGCGAACCGGTTCACGTCGCGGCGAATGCCCTCCAGAATGGCCTGCGCCGAATGCTCGGCCAGATCGACCACCAGGCGTTCCAGGCGTTCGAGGCCGAACTGCTCTTCGCGCGAATTGCTCCACTCGTAAAAGCCGTCGGTGACCAGGACGACGCTCTCGCCCACCTGGAGGTGGATCGGGGCGTCCGTGTGGAATTCCATCTCGGGCAGGATGCCCAGCGGACAGGCGGTCGCGTCGAAGCGGGCAAGACGTCCGCCGCGCCGGACGTGGAGGATCGGGCCCTGGCCCGCGCTGCAGTAGTGCAGGATGTGGCGTCGCGTATCCAGAACGCCGCAGAAGGCGGTCACGAATCGGTCCGGCGGCAGGTCGGCGGCCAGACGCTTGTTGACGCATTGCAGGACCCGGCAGTGACCCAGGTCCATGCTCGACAGCAGCACGCGGAACATCGCCTGAAGCTGGGCGACCACCAGCGCCGGGGCGATCCCGTGGCCGGAGGCGTCGGCCAGCACCACGCCCAACCGATCGTCCGAAAGGCTGATGAAGTCGTAGCCGTCGCCGCCGGTCTCATCGGCGGGCCGGTTCCAGCCGACGATCTGGTAACCGTCGATCCGCGGATTGTCCCGCGGCAGCAGGCCCTGCTGGATCTCGCGGGCCAACTGCAGTTCCTGCTCCATCCGCTGCTTCTTGGCGTATTCCTGCAGCAGCCTCGCCCGCTGAAGGGCGACCGCGGCCTGCGCGCCAAGGGCCTCCAGAAGCCGCTCGTCGCCGGCTCCGAACGCACCGTCGTGCTTGTTGACGGCTTGGACGACGCCCACAAGCTGTCCGTCGTAGCCGATCAGCGGGCAACTCAGGATGTTGCGGGTCCGGTAACCGGTCTGGCGGTCCACATCGGGGTTGAAACGGTCGTCGGCGTAGGCGTCGGGAACGTTGACCAGGCACCGCTGTCGGGCGCAGGCGCCCAGAATCCCGCGATCGGCGGAAAGCCGCACCAGCCCGAGGCCGTGGGCCACCTTGGTCACGAATTCGTGCGCGTCGGCCTCGTGGAGAAAAATCGAGGCCCGATCGCAGGCCAAGACCTTGATCGTCTCGTTGACGATCAGATCGAGCAACTCGTCCAGGTCGATCGTCGCCCCAAGCCGACGGGCAACCTCCAGGATCGCCACAGCCCCGGTCAGTTCGATTGGCTCCGCCACCCGGTTCTCCTCAAGGTTCGGATATTACGTCGAATCGCCGCCCGGCTTGATTCCCACCGTCGCCAGGACCGGCGCCCAAAAGCCGAACTTCTGCTGCACGATCCGCTCGAAACCGGCCGTCTCCAGCAGATCGCACATCTCCGACGCGGTGCAGTGATGAACGGATTTCTCGACCATCGCGACACAGACGTCGAAGATGAACCAGCCGATCACGTTGTCGCGAAAACCGTCGAGGATGATCAGCCGACCGCCCGGCCGCAGGGCCCGGTACATCTGGGCGACCACCACCGACTGGTGAGGATAGTGGTGAAAGGAGTTGGAACAGGTGACCACGTCGAACGCGCCCTCCTCGAGCGGAAGGTGCTCCGAGTCGGCCACGATGAACCCGATGCGATCGTCAATGCCAAGCCGCCGGGTCTTCTCAGCCCCGATCTGGCACATCCGGACCGCCATATCCAGGCCATAGGCCCGCACCGGAAGGCTGGTCTCGGCCAGCATCGAGATGAACGTGCCGGTCCCGCAACCGATATCGAGCAGGCGAAGCTCGCCGTTGCCGTTAGCCGACCCGCCGTCGAGGATAAGCTCAATGAACTTCAAGTAGCATCGCTGGAACAAAAGGCGCTGAAGAACGGATTGGTCATAGGTTTCGGCCCACCGCTCAAACTCCGCCTGGGCATGAGCCTTCCATAGCTTGCCGTCGCGCTTCGACAATGAGTATCCTCCAAAACGGCTGCGGGAATGCCACTTTTTCCGCTCCAGAACTATACCCGCCAAGCGGTCTCCGGACAACGGCCTTTTGCCGGAGATGGGCAATCAGAGAAAAGCTGGTAAACTAGGCAATTTGGGCAACAAGGCCGGGCGGGACAGATTCCTATGAAAGACAAGCAGTTGGCTATTGCATAGTGACACGACTTCTGTTAGTATGATTGCTGAGAGAGAGCCTGTCTGCGACCGCACAGAGAGGGTAGTGGTTTAAACTTGGAGGGAGAGTGAGAGAGATGAGAGAGAGAATCTGCACGCTTATCGTGTCTCTGCTGTTTGTCTGTGCGCCCGCAACGGCCAGTCTGATCGCCTACCACGACTACACGCTCACGTTTGAGCGTCAGGGGTGGTCCGAGTCGCGGCTGATCACGGCGGCGCCCTTCCCGATGTCGCAGCCGTTCTACCAGGTCGGCGGCCAGGACGTCGATGTTTACATGGAGAAAATCAACGTGGCGCGGCCGGGAATCGTCAGCGAATACACCTGGTACGTCAACGCCCCGGCGGTCAGGGACGATCCGGACAACCTGATGCTGCTCGGCGGCAGCGGTCCGCTGACGATACGGGTTTCCGGCATGCGGTTCTACGACAGCGAGAACCCGAGCAAGGTCTATACGACCAACGACGACCTCGACTTCGTCCCGCTGGTGACGCACATCTACTACGTGGGCTTCCAGAACGGCGAGTACATCCCGATGCACCTGCCGGGCGATATTCCGGTGAATCCGGGCTCGGCCCAGTGGCAGCGATCGCCGGTGGCCCCGCTGATCGACGGAGTGGACCCGGAGTTCGCGACGTACGGCGCGGCCTATGGCACGCCCTACCAGGACTACACCCAGCCGGGAATCTCGTTCGTGCTGCCGGATATGTACGTGCCGGACAACATGGGCATCGCGCTGTGGGAGCTCTCGTTCGGCGCCGGTTTTGCGATAACGCAGGACGTGCCGGAGCCGAGCGTGATCTCGCTGCTGGTGATGGGACTGACTACCGCGATGTTCCGCCGACGCCGGACGCGATAGCAAGTCTTTACGTTTGTCGCCTGACCGACCGGACGCTCTCCGGTCGGTTTTCCTTGCGCGGCGGCGACGAGACTCAACCCGACACGCGCTCTTGGCCGGCCGGACAGAGGTCCAGAAGCGGGCAGATCGGACATTGGGGCTTGGCGGCGTGGCAGACCTGTCGGCCGTGAAGAATCATCGCGTGGCTGAAGAAAGTCCAGTCCTTCCGCGGGATCAGCTTCATCAGGTCCTGCTCGATGCAAACCGCGTCCTTGGAGTCCTTGGCGCCGGGCGAGAGGGCCAGACGCAGCGAGACCCGACCGACGTGGGTGTCCACGGCGATGCCCTCGTTCTTGCCGAAGGCGGTGCCGAGAACGACGTTGGCGGTCTTGCGGGCCACGCCCGGCAGGCTGGTCAGTTCCTCCATGGTGTCCGGAACGCAGCCGTCAAACCGATCGAGAATCTCCTGTGCGGCCTTGATGATCGACTTGGTCTTCTGCCGGAAGAAACCCGCTGTGCGGATTTCCTGTTCGAAACGGGCCGGATCGGCCTGGGCGTAATCCCGCGTGGTCCGGTACTTTGGGAACAGGTTCGCTGTGACCTGGTTAACCCGCTGGTCGGTGCACTGGGCTGAAAGGATCGTGGCCACCAGCAGTTCGAGCGGATTGGACCAGTTCAGCGCGGTGGTGACGCGCGGGTAGTGTTTCCTGAGGCGTTTGAAGATGGCTTTTGCCCGCGTTGGCGCGTCGCTCGTGTGGTCGATCTGTCCGGTCATGGTCGCTGCCCTCGTTTTAACAGCCGAGACCATTCTAAGCCCATCAGGGCAAATCCGAAAGCGCCGGTTGCCGAATGGTTGCCTGCGTTCCGCCGAAGCACTATAATCCGGGTCTTTGACCGGCTATCATTGTGGTGCGAAAGGAGAACGACTCGAGCATGGCGAGCAGGAAGGCCAGCAAGAAAACGTGCGACGGCTGCAACGCGATCTGCTGCCGTCACGTGGCACTGGAGATTGACGAACCGGAAACCGCGGGGGATTTCGACGACATCCGGTGGTACGTGCTGCACCGGAATGTCTACGTCTTCGTCGAGGACGGCGACTGGTACGTCGCGTTCAAGACCAAGTGCAACAGCCTGGGGTCCGACAACCGCTGCGCTACCTACGAGCGTCGCCCGCGGATCTGCCGCAACTACGACACCGACAACTGCGAATTCCACGGCGACGGCGACGCCCACGAGCATCTGTTCGAAACCCCCGAGCAGGTCGAGGAGTTCGCCCAGGAGTTTCTGCGGAAGAAACGCGCCAAGAGCAGGGCGCGATCGAAAAAGAAACGGAACACCAGGTCATGAAGCGATTCCCCCGTTCAACCGCACTGGCGTTGTGGTTCGCCGCGGCGGGTCTGCCCGTCGCCGGCGGCTGCGCCGCACAGGTCAGCGTCTGGGGCAACTCGGACAGCCTCAATCCCAAGGACTACACGCAGACCAGCCCGCACTACGTGCACGTGGGCGAGACGGCCCAGTTCCGGGTGACGGTGGAGCCGGACATTGCCGACTACGTCGTGCTGGAGATCAACGGCGAGGCGCACCTGCTCAACCGCGTCACGACCGGCCAGTACGCGTTCAGCAAGCACTTCGATCAGGCCCTGCTCAACAAGACGCTGCGGGCCCAGGCCAAGGCGTATCGCCAGCAGGGCCGGCGCGACTACGTCGAGACGCGCGGGCGGATCGTCAAGCGTTCGACCGCGTCCGACCCGTCGGACGAGTTGCTCGGCGCCGGATCGATGATGATCAAGTGCTACCAGAGCAAAGTGGTCATCAAGTTCACGCCGGATGGCCGGTCGGCGCCGGACTGGAGGCAGGGAACGCTCGAGCTGTTCGACGAAACGGGCAAGGCGGTGAGGGTGGCCTACGGCCAGCCGGGCCGGCACGGATTCGTCGTGCTGGGTCCGGAGGCCTTCGGCGGCGAATACGTCGTGTACTATGAACCGGAATTCGACGAGGTCCGCCGCAGCGGCAAGACGCGGGCGGTCTTCACGGTGCCCGGAGCCCCAGGCCAGACCATCCAGGTCGAGACCGAGGTCGAGACGCGGTAGAGATGAGCGAACGATGAGCGATACCAAACCACGCAAAGCGGACTTCCAAGCCCCTCGCGGAACGCGGGACTTCTACCCGGAACACATGGCCCGGCTGAATTGGCTGTTCGACCACTGGCGCCAGGTGAGCCGCCGGCACGGATTCGAGGAATACGAAGGCCCCCTCTACGAACACCTGGAGCTCTACACGGTAAAATCGGGCGAAGGGATCGTCTCGGAGCTGTTCAGCTTCCAGGACCGCGGCGAACGGGACCTGGCGATCCGGCCGGAGATCACGCCGACGTTGGCCCGGATGATCGCCGCGAAGGCGGCCGCCCTGCCCCGGCCGATCAAGTGGTTCTCCATGCCGCGGGCGTGCCGCGCCGAACGGCCCCAGCGCGGACGGCTGCGCGAGTTCTTCCAGTGGAACGTCGACGTGCTGGGCTCCGAGAGCGTCCTGGCCGACGCCGAGTGCATTTTCGTGATGCTGGATTTCCTGCGGACAGTCGGCCTCGGCCCGGACCTGGTCGAGGTCCAGGTCAACAGCCGCACCATCGTCGGCGCGCTGCTCGAACAGGAGGGCGTGAGCCCCGACCGCCACGAACGGGTCTTCACCGTGATGGACCGCTACCAGAAGCTCGAACCGGACGCCTTCCGCGAGTTCGTGCTCAGCCAGGGTTTTACCGACGTGGACTTCGACCTGATCACCCGGATCATCCGGATTCCCGATCTCGAGGCGATGAAGGATCTGGTCAAAAGCGATCCGGCCAAATGCGAATTCGACCGCCTGAACGAACTGAAGGGCTACCTCGACCACTTCGGCGTCGGCGACTACTTCCGCTATCGGGCGGACGTGGTGCGCGGGTTGGCCTACTACACGGGAATTGTCTTCGAGGTGTTCGACCGCGGCTCCAAGCTCCGCGCGATCGCCGGCGGCGGACGCTACGACAACCTGATCCGCCTGTTCAACGGGCCGGACATGCCGGCGGTGGGGTTCGGCATGGGCGATCCGGTGCTGATGGAATTGCTGGCCGATCTGAAGCTGCTGCCGGAGACGGACGGCGCGCAGGGGCCACAGGTCTTCGTCATCGACGCGGACGCCGAGATGTTTCAGACGGCCCTGGAAATGGTCGGCCGGCTGCGCATGCGCGGGATCGCCGCCGAGATGTCCTACAAGCGTCAGGCGGTGGGCAAGCAGTTCAAGCAGGCGGCGTCCCGCTGCGCCCGGACCGCGGTGGTTTTGGGCCGCGAGACCAGGGAGCAGAAGCTTCTGACGATCAAGAACCTGGACGACGGCACGCAGTCGCAGGTGGATCTCGAGAAGTTCCTCGAGGACCCGGCGGCCTTTGTCGGCGGCTGAGGCATGAAACGATCCAACCACTACGAGGCGGCGTTCGAGCACCTGCTGCGCGAGCGGGCGCTGCCTTACGTGGCGGTGGACGAGGCCAAGCGGGCTCTCCTGGCCAACACCCAACTCAAAAGCTTTGATTTCGTGCTGTACCTGCCGGAACGGCGCAACCTGCTGATCGACGTCAAAGGCCGCAAAGCCGCCGGCGGCAAGCGCCGCTGGTCGTTCGACCCGTGGGTCAACCGCAGCGACCTGGAGGCCCTGGCGACCTGGCAGGAAGTCTTCGGTGACGGCTTCCGGGCTGCGTTCGCGTTCGCCTTCTGGCTCAGCGACCTCGACCAGGTCGGCCTGTTTGAAACCTTCACCTTCCGCGAACGCTACTACCGGTTCTACGTGGTCTACCTGGACGACTACCGCCCGTATCTGCGTCAGCGGTCGGACCGGTGGGACACCGTCACGATCCCGCGCGAGGTGTTCGGCCGGCTGGCCTTCGAATTCGACGAGCTGCTGCGATGCCCGCCGGCGAACAAAAAGCTGTGACGCGGGCGACAAGCATGTTATGATGGTGCAAGGCCTTACAAGGAGGAGAAGCTTTGTTGACGCTGTGCAGGAAGATGATGTGGCGAGGGACGCTGGCGGCGGCCCTGCTGAGCCAGGCGGCGTTTGGGGCCGACCCGAACGGCGCAACCCAGGATGTGCTGCTGCGGGACGACCGAATGGTCCTGCCCTGGCTGGTTGGCACGGGCATTCTGGTCATGGTGCTGATCGCCGGGTTCAAACACCCCGGCCGGACCCATCTGGACTGAAATTCGTACACTCTGGGAGGTGTGATATGAGAAAATTGGCGATCATTGGCCTGATCGCGACCAACGCGATCCTGGCCGTCATGCTGGTGGGGAATTTCCTCAAACCGGAAACGGCTCACGCCCAGCCGATGGGCATGTCGGGCAACGTCCTGATGACCGCGGGCGCGATTCTGGGCACCACGTCCGACGCGGTCTATGTGGTCGATCTGACCAACCGCGAGCTGTTGGCCCTGATATACGATAAGTCGAAGATTGACGAGGTCAGGATCTTAGGCCGTCGCGACCTGGTCCGCGACCTGGCCTACGGCGCGACGACGGAAGAAGAGCCGGATCGGCGAAGGCGAAGAAGGTAGCGGCGGCGAGGCGACATAACCGCCAAGGAGGACCATAATGACTACTGACAAACAAACCAAACTGATAATCGCACTGCTTTGCTCGGCCCTGCTCATGACGATGGCGCTGCTGGTGCTGGATCGCGGCATGCTGACTTCCGAGGCGCTGGCGGGCAGCATGCAGGATCGGGGCGGCGATTACGCGATCACGATGGCCCGGCAGACGGATTCCCAAGAGGCGGTGTGGGTGATGGACGCCCGCAGCCGGACGATCGGGGTCTACATGTACGATGTGACCTCGAAACGTCTGGAATTGCTCAAGACGCTGGTGCTGGCGGAAAGCCAATAGGCCTCAGGTGTCCGATCCGATACTGCGGGAACGCCCAGCCGAACCCGCCCAACCGTACCGTCCGGCGGCGAAGGCCTTGGCGTGCTTGGTCAGGAACGCCCTGTAGGACGCATCCGCCAGCCGCGATTGGAACGGAAGGATGTTCAGCAGAATCCCGTCATGCGGGTTGAAGTATCTCCAAGGGGTCTCTGAACCGTGTTCCACGCTCAGGCGATGATAGTACAGCAGGTCAGGCGAGGTGCCCTCCCCTTTCACGACCCAGTAGATCGGTCGATTTCGGTAGAGCTTCACGTGGTCTGGGAAGAACCCGCTGCGAAGATAGTCGCTGAGATGCTGTTTCGGCGTCAGAGCGCTGACCACCTCACCGGCGGCGGATGCGCCCAGGATCGCCGTCAGGACGTGCAGGATTCGCTCGATGGCGTTGGCAGCCGAGAGGCGGCCTTCGCGGCATATGGCGGATGCCAGACCATCGCATGACGGCTCAAGAGGTCTTGCGTGGCGATCGACAAGGCCAGCCAGTGCGACTCGATCGAGACGCAGAACCGGCGGAACGTCGAAACCCTCCAGACGGTAGAGGCCGCTGCCCGGTCGATCAGCAAGGCCCGGCGCGAAACGGCCGAAGACGACACCCAAGGCGTAGGAAACCCACCGATGGGCCAGTTGCCGCAGGTCCATCCCGGGCAAGACGCCATCGCCGATTTCATCCGGCTCGGTAACCTCCAGACCGTAACATCCGCACACCTGGCGGTCGATCTCGTGTTCGAGTGCAGCCTGTTCGCGGGCCATCGCCGTCAGCCCTCGCAACTCGCCGCCCCACGGCGGCGGCGCGACGAAATCGAGCGAGGTCTCATCGAACGTTTCACGCAGCTTCTGGATGGCGGCCACGCGGGCGACCAGACCGGCCAGTTCGTCCGTGCCCCGCCGCGGGATCGGCAGCCGGGCCAGGTCGCCGATCTGGAAATTGACGGTCGAGTTGATCAGTTCGAGCAGCCGCCGGCACGCCGTCGAGTTCAGCACGGCCAGGACGAGGGCGGGATCCTTGGGAAACACCGCCGAGCCGGCAACGTCGAAGATACAGCCGCCGGGCAGGATGCGGGCGCTGAACGTCTTGGACGTCAGGTACGAGTAGCTCAGGCCCGGCTGGAAGTACCACTCGACATTTTTGGCCACCCACTGCCATTTGCCCCGCAGGTACGGATATCGGCGAAGGATCTCCCGCTTGATCGCGCGGCCGTCGTCTTCCCAATCGACCAGATACTCCGGACGCGAGTACCACCGCTTGAAACCGCCCCCTTTGGCGTACGGGAACCAGCGTTTGCCGGACCGTGCCGCCTCCTCGGCGTTGCGGCAGTTCCAGGCGATCTGATCGTCGGGAATCTCCCACCAGTAGCGAACGAACCGGAAGTTGTCGGTCGTGGCCAGACCCTGGCGGATCTCGGCATGATCGCCGAGCGCGGGAAACTTTGTGAAGGCGTCGTGCAACTCGGCCTCGGCCCAGTAGACCCACGGCGATCCGGGAATCCGATCGAATGCCGCCTGGTGGGCGTGGAAAAGCCGCGGATGCGAACGTCCGCTTCGCTGCTCGTCGATGATGCGCCCGAGACAGTGCGCCTTGGCCTGGGCGTTCTGGTCCGATTCCGTGAGGCGGACGAACCACGCCCCGTCCGCGGGCGGATCGGCTGGGTCGTTGCGTCGAAGCACGTAGAAAGCGCAATCGACGACCGCCTCGTCGAAGGTGTTCAGCCCGGTGTGCACGAGCGTCTCGATGGCGGCGTGCTGTGTCAGCCACCGGCGGACCGGCTCGAGCGAGCTGATGAACATGAACGTCTGCGGCGTGATCGCCCCGAGCCGGCCGCCAGGACGCACCAGTTCCAGCGAGCGTTCGAGGAACGCGGTGTAGAGATTTCTCCCGCTGCGGGGAAAGCGGCGTTTCATAGCCGTCTTGAGGGGCGGCGGATAATCGCGGCGATCGAGGTACGGCGGGTTCAGCAGCACCACGTCGTATTGGCCGTCACCGGCTGGGTGCCGTTCGGCAAGGGCGTCGGCCAAAGTGAGATTGAGGGCAAACGGCTCGGACACGCCGCTTCGCACGTACAAGCCGACGGCGGCCAAAACCAGCGGCCGGCGGTCAACGTCCACGCCGAACAGGTTGTTTCGCAGAATGGCTTGGGGAATCTCTCGCTCCGATCGGACCGATGGAGACTGAGGCCAGCCATCCGCGCCGGCGCGATCGAGTTCCTCGCGGTACATCGCCTCCAGAAGCTCGAACGCCGCCAGGCCGAAGTTCATCGTCCCGCACGCCGGATCGAGGATCTTCAATTCGCCGACGGACGTCAAAGGCGTCTGACGCCCTGCCGGCTGGTCCACCAGATACGCCATGGCCGATGCGAGCCGGCTGTCCGGATGCATGGCCAGCCACCATCGGCCGACCGTGTTGTGGACCAGGAACTCGGCGATCCACCGGTCGGTGAACTGCTGCGTCCGCCGCCCGATCAGCTCCGGCGGCACCTTCGCCCCCCCTGCCGTCCGAAACACCTCCAGATCCGGCTCCGAAAAATACTGGTACGCCGCAGCGGCGGACGTTGGATCGGACCACGCATCCCAATACGCCTCCGACTGCATCCGGGCGAACAACTCCGCCGTCTGGTCCGCGGCCAGAAGCTGATCCGCGACCGAAAACGGCTGGCCCAGTAGGACCGAGAGCAGCTCGGTCAGTTCCTCAACCGCCGCGCCGCATCGCCGCCCGCGCAGCATTGAGGCCGCGATCAACAGTACCCAGACATCAAGAGCGGTCTCAACCGCCACCTCGCGAGAATCGCAGCCGCGTCTCAACACCGCCTCAACGAGCGTTTCACGCCCGTGCAAGGCCAGTTGCCGCAATGTCCGTCGCGACGGGATCACCGCGACAGTATATGATGCGATCCGACCGCCCGCAAGACTCGCCGCGATCGAGGATGCATGTCGGTCTTGCCCGGTGGCGTCACAGTGCGCGGACCGGTACACGCGTGGCGGCCTCGACGACCGAGAGCCAGCGGCTGACATCCTTCGCGTCGGCGGAGTTGATGCCCGCAGACGGATCACAGGCGCCAAGTCGCGCAACCTTGGAACGGCCGAAGGGATGATACGGGTGGAGGTCGACCGCAATCACGTTCTTCAGAGAATTCGCCACGTCGGCGATGCCGCGCAGGTGACCCTCATCGTCATTGACGTCGGGAATCAACGGGCAGCGCAGGATGATCCTCCCACCGGCCGCGTCGATGGCCGCAAGGTTGGCCAGGATGGGCTCCAGCGGCCCGCCCGTCGTCTGAAGATGACGCTCCGGATCGGTATCCTTCAGATCGTAAAGGAAGAGGTCCACGCCATCGAGCAGTTCCATGAAGCTGCCGGTTGGCGCAAAGCCGCACGTGTCGAGACAGGTGTGCACGCCGGCCTCACGGGCGGCCCGCAACAAGGCCCGGGTGAACTCGAACTGCATCATGGGCTCGCCGCCGGAGATGGTGACCCCGCCGCCGCCGTCGTAAAAAGGTCTGTCCCTGACCACGTCGGCGAGCACGTCCTCGACGGTCATCTCCCGCCCGATGACCTCGATCGCGCCGCTGTAGCATCCTTCGGCACAGGCGCCGCAGCCGCCGCAGAACTCTCGAAGCAGAACGTGCCGCCCGTTCCGCAAAACGTGCGCCGCGCCCGGACACGCCTCAAAGCACCAGCCGCAGCCGATGCATCGGTCGGGAATGAAGGAAATCTCCCGCTCCCGTTTCTGCGACTCGGGATTGTGGCACCACAGGCAACGCAGCGGACAGCCTTTGAGGAACACCGTCGTCCGGATGCCCGGCCCGTCGTGTAGCGAAAACCTCTGAATGTCGAAGATCGTGCCGGTGATGGCCATGAAGCATCAGCCTCCGCCCTGCTGCTCCGTCCGGGCGATGATCATCTCCTGCCACTCGCGCGTCAACGTGGCGAAGCGGGCCGACCAGCCGGAAATGCGAACCGAAAGATTCGGGTACGCCTCAGGATGCTCCTGGGCGCGACGGAGCAGTTCGGTATCCACCACGTCGGTCTGCATGAAGACGCCGCCCAACGTGACGAAACTGCGCATCAGGCCGCTCAGGGCCTCCAGGCCGACTTCGCCGCGGACGCTGTCGGGAGCGATCTTCAGATCCAGCGCGGTCCCGCCCGGCAGCCGGCCCAAATCCACCGAACAGTGCGAACGGATCACCGCCGTCGGGCCGCGCCGGTCCGTGCCCGGCGACGGCGAGAAATTCGCGGAAAGGATCGCGCCCGCCTTGTGGCCGGCGGCGCTGGCCGTCCGGTGCGAAAGGTAGTCCGAACCCTCGCGACCGAAGGTGCTGATCCCCGCCGGACGCAGCACACCGTGCCGCTCCCGGTGACGCCATACGTAGCCGGTGTAGTCGTCAAAGACCCGCCGCAGGAGGGCATCCGCTTCGACGCTGTCATTGCCCCAGAAGTCGAACCGGCTGCCGATCCGCCGACGCAGCACCTCCTGCCCCTCCCAGTTTGCACGCAGTACGGCGACAAACTCCGGCAGCGTAAACTCGCCGGTCTCGTAGACCAGACGCCGGATCACCAGCAGGCTGTTGGCCACGTCCGGCAGCCCGCCCGCATGCGGCGAGCAGACGGTGTATTTCGGCCCTCCCGCAAGATAGCCGCGCCCCTTCTCGATGCAGCCTTCCACCAGGAGGGAGGCCAGCGGCGCGGGCTGATCGTTGAAGAAACGCTCGTCCAACAGCCGATCCAAAACCGCCTCCAGCCGCCCGCGAAAGTCGGCGTACAGGGATTCGAAGTCCGCAAACGCCGGAGGCAGCGTCTCGCCCTCGGACGCGGAGACCGAAAGCCCGAGCGTCTCCTGCAGCAACCGCAGCGCGTCGAACGGCTGATAACCGAAGGCCGTCTTGCCGGGAATGATGACCTCCCAGCAGCCGTCGTTGGCGAAGTCGCGGGCCTCGGCCAGAGGATACCCGAAACCGGTCAGGGTCGGGATGATCCGCTCGTCGTTGTAGATCGCCACGATGCCCCCGCCAAGCCGCTGAATCGCGGCGATCCGATTGAGCAACCGCGACGGAGTCCGCGAATCGATCCGCACCGCGATCGGAAAATCGCTGATGTGAAGCTCCTCCACCACGTCCAGAACCAGATCGGTCACCTTGTTGGCGACGGGCCGTCCCGCCTCGTCCACGCCGGCCAGCACGATGTTCTGGTAGAACTGCGCGTCGCCGCTGCCCCGTCCTTCGGCCGTGATCCACTCGCACCCCTTGATCCAGAAGTGTGCCACGAGTTCCCGCGCCTCATCGAGCGAGATCCGCCCCGCCTCCAGGTCCGCCCGAAGCAGCGGCCCCAGCATCTTGTCGAAACGCCCGATGCCGCTCCAGTTGCCGCACAACCGCTGAAAGTCCCACAGCAGCCACAGCGCCTGCACACCCTCCCGAAACGAGGCAGGAGGTTCCTCGGGCACGCGGCGCAGCGCCGCCAGCACCTCCATGTCATTCGACCGATCCGCGCCGCCCGCGCTCGCGATCCGCTCCTCCAGCAGCTTCACATACCGACCGTGCCAGATACCCGCGGCGTCGAGGCAGATACCCATCGCCTCCAGAAGATCGCGACCCTCCGCCTCCAGATCGCCTCGCGCCAGACGCGCGTCAATCTCAGCCCGAATGCCGCGATAGCCGATCCGCAGCGCTTTCTCAAAACCCAGCGTGGTGTGGCTGATCGAACTGAATTCCGTCAGCGGTATGCGGTGCCATGTCGCCTCCCTGAGCGTGGCCGCACCCGCCAGCTTCTCCCCGGGAAAATGGCGCAGCGGGGCATGCAGGGCGATCAACCGCACCGCCTCCGCCGCCTGCCGATGCGGCGACGGATTCCCAGCCAGAAACTCCGGCCCCAGGCCGAACGTCGCCTCGCCCATCGTCCGACCCACCGCACCGGACAGGTAGTGCGCCGCCAGTTCCCGCGTGGCCCGACTGAGCCTCGCTTGGCCACGAAAGGGCGTTGCCACGCCAAAGCCGGAACCTTTCAGACCCATAGCCGCTCGCTCGGCTCCTGATACCAACTCGCTCATTCCCTGCGTCTCCTGAGGGCCGGAACAGGCAAGACCCGCGCCCGGCCCGGAAAAGCTTCCTGAATATACCATACTCTGCCCATATCCATTAAAGCATTGACTGAAGGCGGGAAAACATATACAATCCTATGATACGCCATGGACATCGATCGGATCCCCTATGACGCGATTTCGTTGCGTTTCTTCGAAACGGGCAGCTTTGACGTGCGAGTGGACAGGCACGTGCACTGCAAGACGTGCCCCTACACTATCCTGGCCCAAGCGGTGCAGGGGCGATACGAGATCCACTGCGGCCCTAACCGGCATGAGTCCCTGGCGGAGGGCGAGGCGTTCCTGGTCCCGGCGTTTCAGCCGTTGCGGATCGTCCATCACGGCGACCCGCGGGAAGGCGGTCGAATGCGCGCCCGCTGGCTTCACATCCACGTCACGCTCTTTGACGCCGTCGACCTGTTGTCATTGCTTGACATGCCGCTACGGGTGTCAGCGGAGCAGTGCGAACCCTTTGCGGACATCATGAGCGCCTTGACGCGTGTTCAGGAATGTCCCCCGTTCGTACAACTGGCAAGGAAGCAGGAACTGGCGTTCAGAACCCTGGCGATGCTCTGCGAACTGGCCCCCTTGCGCACCGACGCCGACGACCTGTGGCTCAGGAGGCATCGCCTGCAGCCGGTCTTCAACCACATGCGCGAGCATCTGGCTGAGAGGCTGACGGTAACCCGCCTGGCCCGCCTGGCGCACCTCTCGGTGCCGCACTTTCACGCCCTTTTCCGCAAATACCTGGGACGGTCCCCGATGCAGCACCTCAAGCAACTGCGGCTGGAACGGGCGGCCCGGCTCCTGACCGGCAGCGACGCCTCGCTTGCGGACATCGCGGAGGCGACCGGCTTCTGCAACGAGTTCCACCTCAGCCGCGAGTTCCGCCGTGTCTTCGGCAGACCGCCGAGACGCTGGCGCGCCGACCCCGACCGCACCCTTCCCTGAGCCGCCCATTTATTGAAAACGGCTCCGTCTCCGGAGCCGCTTTAATCGGGGCGAGAGGATTTGAACCTCCGGCCTCCTGCTCCCAAAGCAGGCGCTCTAGCCAAACTGAGCTACGCCCCGGATCATCTGTATTTTAGTGATCAGCAACTTGGATTTCCAGAGCCCGGTTCGGATT
The DNA here is from genome assembly GCA_012729815.1 of Phycisphaerae bacterium. Classification (NCBI taxonomy): domain Bacteria; kingdom Pseudomonadati; phylum Planctomycetota; class Phycisphaerae; species Phycisphaerae bacterium. The sequence goes on from JAAYCJ010000075.1 coordinate 41,474, forward strand.
ATCACCGTCAAATCAGGGCGTCCAGCGGGCTCGGCGCAGCGTCACCGCACCGTGCTGATCCGCTGCCAATCCCAGGTGCCAGAGGCCCAGCGTTGAGCCAAGTTCCAGGGCGACTTCAGGCCCGCTATCGACGGTGATCCCGGCCTGACCTTTGGAGAGCTGGAGGACCAGGTCAAACCGCCGGTCCTGAGGCCACGGCTGAGGGTATTCGACCTCATAACCGATGGGAAAAGCCGTGTGGGCATACCACGGAACGTGGTCAGCGACTGAAGTCTCGACCCGACTCGCCGAGCCCGCACCAACCAGGATCCTGCCGCCGTCGGCGAACCGGACGCGCAGCCGGGCCGATCGGACCTGTCCCGCATAGAGAAAGACGTCGCCAAACAGCAGATAGCCCGACGGCTTGTGAACCGAAAGCGTCAGCGTAACCTTGCCCTCGGTGAGCAGCGGAAACGCCCGGACGATACCGGCCGGTCCGGCGCCGGAATCCTCAACCCGCAACGCCGCGCCCGCCTGATCGTCGTCGGGATCGACCAACTGAGCCGAGCCAGACGATGAGCCGAGGCTGCACCACGCGGTCAGTCCGTCGCGAAAATCCTCGACGATCTCGCGCCGGCCGAGCCACGCCCGGTCCACTCGAACCAGGTGGGCCTGCTGAAAATTCCAATCGCCCTCGTTGAATGCCACCGTCAGATCGCCGTTTGGCAGTTGAGCCACGTAAGGGTACATGACTCCCCAATAGACGTCGGTGGCGGTCAGAGGATAGTCGGTGTGGGCGATCTCGTCTCCGCCGTAGAACGCTCGGCCGTCGTCGGAAACCGCGAGCATCAGGCTATGGCGGGCGTAGGCCGAATCGACGCACGGGTTCCACGCCAACAGGATGCGCCCGTCGGCGAGTTTGACCAGCACCGCCGGCGCATTGCCGGAAGGAACCGACGACGGCTGCGGCGCGCTCCACGACAGACCTCCATCGTGCGAAAACGACTCCCACTGGCAGCCGTGCTGCGTCCGCAACAGCATCCACACCCGCCCGTCGGGCAGTTCGACGACGCTTGGCTCCAGCGCTCCGCTTTCCATCCCCGCTCCGCCCACGTCGAGCACCGATGGCGAGACCTGCCACGTGGCCCCCTCGTCATCGGAAACCAGGGCCGAGACCACCGACTTGCCAGCCTGCCCGGTCATCAGGCCGTACGGATAGACCACGCGGCCGGAGGAAAGCTGCGTCATCGAAAGCGGCGGACATTGATAGCGCCCCCGCGCGGGCAGCCGTGAAGGCGCCGACCACGTCCCGCCGCCGTCATCGGAAAACATGGCCCAGCCTTCGCACAGCGACTTGGCCGGGTCCAGATCGGGACTGAACCCGCCGAAGCGGACAAACGTCAGCAGAATCCGCCCGCTGCGCAACCTCAGCATGGCGGAAGGAATCTGCGCATACTCTCGCGTGCCGGCAAGCAGCACGCGCCCCTCGTCCCACGTGCGGCCGCCGTCGGCGGACTCTCTCAACTCGGCCCGGCAAAGATGAAAAATCCCCGGCCGCGGAAACACCGGCCCGGAAACCAACCACAATAGCCGCCCATCATCGGCGGCCGCAATCGGTCCGGCAAGCGTGGTTCGGTATCGGCGATCAGTGCCTAACATGTGGGTTTGTGCCACGAGACTGTCTCCAACAACTTTCATAGTCCGAAGGATAATACCGGACGCAGGCCCGGTCAGTCCAGAAAACGCGGGCATTTTCGCCAGCCCAACGGCGAATACACGACAAGGACCGGGGCAATACCCACTGGATAAGGGCCTCCGGGAACGCCCATGGGGACCGATAACGCCACAAATCCTTGCCAAAGCCGCAGTTATCGCCCCCAGCCGGCCGAATTGACCCAGGATAAGCCCTTGCCCCATACACCCGGATTTGCTTATAATGGATGCAGCAGCCGCACTGAGCGACTTGCGAA
>JAAYCJ010000076.1 GCA_012729815.1 Phycisphaerae bacterium
GCCGCAGCGAATTCCCCGATTTCGTCCCGCAGGTCGTCGAAATGTTCGACAGCGGCCGCGCCGGGCAGATCGTCATCTTCGCCGACCGCGGCTGGGACTTCAGCCCCATTGACCTCGGCGGCCACGGTTCCGCCATCCGCGACGACATGATCGTCCCCTTTTTCGTCGCCGGACCCGATATCCCCCACGGCGAAATCCTCACCGCCCGACTCGTCGACCTCGTCCCCACCGTCCTCGACATCATGAATCTCGCCGACCGCCAAGCCCTCTTCGGCCAATTCGACGGCCAATCCATTCTCGACGAACTCAAACAAACACAACCTGCCCCTTGATCGCCTCCGACCCCCGCCGCCCGCACTTGAAAAACTCAAGCCCCGCTTTCCTCCGGACCCATCCGCTCGCGTTTCTCATGATTTGTTTGCCCGACGGGTGTCGGTGCGATAACATCAACATAATTGTCGTCGTCAAATTGAAACCAGCGGCACTCCGGCGGGTATAACACTTGTTACCTTGCCGATTCTTGAGGAGTTCACGCCATGACCCATCGTGGGACTGTTTCTGGCAAGCTTTTCGTCGTTGTCCTGCTGCTTCTCGCAATTGGCGGTTGTGCCACGGTCCAGCCGGTCTCCTCCTTCGGACCCGCGCCGCGCACCGAAAACGCACAGCCGCTCACCCAGGTGCCCGACGAGTACGCCTTCTATACCCCGCCCGCCGACCGATCCTTCTACCCGATCATGCCCGACGGCGAAGTCAAAAACATCATCCTCTTGATCGGCGACGGAATGGGTCTCGCCCAGGTCGCTTCCGCCCGAATCAAAGCCGTCGGAGCCGACGGATGCCTCCACCTGGACCGATGCCCCGTCACCGGCTTTGCCACCACGCACTCCACCTCTCTCGTCACCGACTCCGCCGCTGGGGGAACCGCCCTGGCGACCGGAAGCAAAACCAACAACGGACGACTCTCGATGCTGCCCGACGAACGCCCCCTTCAGACCATCCTCGAGGTGGCGCAGGACAAAAACATGGCCACCGGCCTGGTCACGGTTTGCACGCCCAATCACGCCACGCCCGCCGCCTTCGCCTCGCACGTGCTCTCGAGAAATATGGGACCGGAGATCACCGAACAGATCCTCAAGACCAGAGTCGATGTCATCTTCGGCGCCGGAGACGTCGGCACCACGACCCAGCCGAGCGCCGAGGCGGCCCAGGCCAAACAGATCGGATACCACCTGGTCGCCAATCGCGACGACATGAAGGCCCTGACCGCCGATCAGACCCCCGCCCTCGGCCTCTTCCAGGACTCATCCGGCCAAAACCCGCCCATGCTCGCCGCCATGACCGCCAAGGCCATCGAAATCCTCAACAAGGATCAAGACGGCTTCTTCCTGATGGTCGAAGGCAGCGATATCGACTGGTGCTGCCACGGAAACGACGCGCCCGGCTCCATCCAGAAAACCCTCCTCTTCGATCTGGCGATCAAGGAGGCCCTCGACTTCGCCCTCAAGGACAAGCACACCCTCGTGGTCGTCACCGCCGACCACGAAACCGGTGGCATGGCCGTCAACGGCGGCAGCCTCGACGGCAAGGAAGTCGGCGTCGCCTGGACCA
>JAAYCJ010000077.1 GCA_012729815.1 Phycisphaerae bacterium
GCAACTTCATTGAGCCGATGGAGGGGTCGCGGACGGGTCAGAACATCCCGCATCTCAAGGAGTCGCTGGAACGGATCGCCACGGGGTTGCGGATTCCGGTTGACCGGCTGAGGCAGCGACTCGAGGAATCGCGAGGCAAGCTGTTTGAGGCGCGGCGGGAGCGGGCGCATCCGGGCAAGGACGACAAGGTGCTGACGGACTGGAACGGTTTGATGATCGCGGCGATGGCGAAGGCGGGCCGCGTGCTGGACGAGCCGGCGTATGTTGAGGCGGCTCGCGGCGGAGCGGAGTTCGTTCTGGGACGGATGCGGAAAGAAGATGGAAGACTCCTGCATCGCTACCGCGAGGGCGAAGCGGGCATTGAGGGTAACCTGGATGACTATGCATTTCTGGTCTGGGGCCTGATCGAGTTGTACGAGGCGGAGTTCGAGGTGGGGCTGCTCCGGACGGCGTTGGCGCTGAACGGTCTGATGCTGGCGGATTTCTGGGATGAGAAGGAGGGCGGTCTGTTTTTTGCGGCGGAGGGGGCCGAGTCGCTTCTGGTGCGTCAGAAGCAGGTTTACGACGGCGCGGTTCCGTCGGGCAATTCGGTGGCGATGCTGAATTTGCTGCGGCTGGGTCGGATCACGGCCAACAGCGATTTTGAGGTCAAGGCGGACCGGCTGGCCCGGGCGTTCGGCTCAGACGTGGAGCGGCTGCCGGCGGCGTACACGCAACTGCTGGTTGCGATCGACTTCGGGATCGGGCCGACATTCGAGTTGACGGTGGCTGGGAAGAAGGAGGCCGAGGACACGCAGCGGATGCTGCGGACGGTGCATTCGAAGTTCGTGCCGAACAAGGTGGTGATCCACCGGCCGTCCGGCGAGGACGAACCGGAGATCGCGCGGTTCGCGGAGTTCGTCAAGAATCAGACCACACTGGACGACCATGCCACGGCCTACGTGTGCGTGAACTACGCGTGCCAGGAGCCGACCACGGATCCGGAGCGGGTGGTTGAACTGTTGGAGAGCAGGTCGCCGTAAGAGAAGAAGGAAGCCAGAATGAAGAGTTGGGGCGGTGGTTGAGGGTTTCGCGTCGGTGTTCCTGCTGGAAATCGGATGGTCCGTCAGCTACACTTATGGGTCTTTACCCGGTGAGCTTGTCGGATCATGCTGGAGTTTAGGATATCACATTGCGACGCGGGCAGTTGCGCCCGGACGGGCGTGGTGACCACTCCGCACGGGTCGTTTCAGACGCCGGCGTTCATGCCGGTAGGGACTCGGGCGGCGGTCAAAGGGTTGATGCCGGACCAGGTGGCGGGGACGGGGACGGAGATTCTGCTGAGTAATACGTATCACCTGTTCGTTCGGCCGGGAGTCGAGGTGGTGGCCGAGGCGGGTGGGCTGCATCGGTTCATGGGTTGGTCGGGTCCGATTCTGACGGACAGCGGGGGGTTTCAGGTTTTCTCGTTGGCTTCGCTGTCGCGGATTGACGAGGACGGGGTGGATTTCGCGTCGCACGTGGACGGTCGGCGGCTGCGGCTCGATCCGGAGACGGCGACGCGGATTCAGGAGCAGCTCGGGGCGGACATCATCATGGCGTTCGACGAGTGTCCACCGTGGCCGGTGGACCGTGAGCGGGCCAGACTGGCGTGCGAGCGGACCGTCCGCTGGGCGCAGCGGTGCCGCGACGCGCACCGCCGCGAGGATCAGGCCTTGTTCGGCATCGTGCAAGGGTCGCTGTTTCCGGAGCTTCGGCAGGGGTGTCTGGATCGGCTGGTGGAGATGGAGTTTCCCGGGTACGCGCTGGGGGGACTGTCGGTGGGAGAGAGTCCGGAGCAAATGTACGGGATCGTCTCGGAGTTTGCTCCGAAGCTGCCGGCGGACCGGCCGCGGTACTTGATGGGGGTGGGGCGTCCGGTGGACCTGATGCGGGCGATCGCCTCGGGGATCGACATGTTCGATTGTGTGCTGCCGACCCGTAACGGGCGGAACGCGTATGCGTTTACCAGCGTGGGGCCGCTGCGGCTTCGCAATGAGAAGTATAAGCAGGACTATGGACCGCTGGATCCGGCCTGCTCGTGTGCATGTTGCAGTAACTTCAGCAGGGCTTATATCCGGCATCTGTTTCTGGTGAACGAGATGTTGGGTCCGATCCTGCTAAGTCTTCACAACATCGCGTTTTTCCAGAATTTCATGCGGGAAATCCGTGGGGCGATCTGCGAGAATAAATTAATGAGGCTGCAGGACGAGGTCCTGCGGCTGTGGCAGGGCCCGGATGACGCACCGGCGGAAGAGGGTCTCTCGGAGTCCAAGCGATAAGGAGGTCGGTCGTGAGTTACGTTGAATTGCTGGCGGTGGTGGCCCAGGAGGCGGGCGAGGCCCCCAAGGAGCCGGGAAGTCAGTTACCCGTTTTGATCGGCTATATCGCGATCGTGTTTTTCATTTTCTGGCTGGTGCTTTTCCGTCCTCGCAAGCAGGAGCAGAAGCATCGCGAGCAGATGCTCTCGGCACTCAAGAAGCACGACAAGGTGATGACGATCGGCGGGATCATCGGGACGGTGATGGAGGTCCGGGAGGACGAGGTGATCTTGAAGGTGGACGACAACACGAACACGCGGATGAAGTTCAGCCGCGGTGCGATTCAGAAGGTTTTGAGCGCTCCGGAGGGCGAAAAAGAGTCCAAGGCTTAAGGAAATGCGTTCCGGGGTCGTGGAAGTGCCGATATTTCCTGCAAGCGGCGACAATTCCGGCGCAGCGGCATAGTATTATCCTGAGTTTTTCTCTGAGGAAATAAGCTGATGCAAGACAAGGGTTTGTACTGGAAGCTGGGTTTGA
>JAAYCJ010000078.1 GCA_012729815.1 Phycisphaerae bacterium
CGGGTGGGGTGGCGTCCTGCGCGAGTTTTGTACAGATTGTACGTTTTGCCAAGCCCCCCGTTTCCGCGAGGGCGAGCAGGACTATCTCGGTTCCGTTGGTCGGGTGGGTATTATGTTGCCAAACGTCGCACGGGGCGACGCGCGGGCGGGAACGGAGCGTGTCCCCGCAGGATAAAGATAGCATGGGAATGGGGCGGAGGCAAATCGGCGGATTTGGGGGCGCAGGCAGAGACGCCGCAGGAATTCCCATAGAAGTGCAAAGAAACGGGCAAGGAATTCCATTGTTGGTTGCCTTTGCGGCCTGTTGTCCAATTGGTTTGGGTGCGGCGGGCGGTGATAGGGTAGAATAATGCAAGTGGCGTAAGCCCCTGTTCCTTCACGGTCGCGGTCTTTGGAGGGTGACGGAATGGCGAATGCTGGTTGGGATGGAGACGGACGGTGAGCTACCGGCGGATTCGGTGGATTTACCAGGTTGGGTTCTTTGGGCTGTTCGTGTTTCTGCTCGTGGCGGGGGCGATGGGGTTGGCCGAGCGGTACGCGACGGAGCTGTTTCTGGACATGTCGGTCCTTGCGGGTTTGGCCACGGTCATCACGCAGCATAATCTGATGGCGGGGATGTTTCTCGGGGTGCTGATCGCGGCGGCGACGCTGTTTGTGGGGCGGTTTTTTTGCGGGTGGGTCTGTCCGATGGGGGCCTGCCAGCAGTTGGGGGCCTATGTCTTTGAGGGAAAGGACCGCAAGGATCGGTATACGAGGAACAGCTTTTCGCGGTGGCAGCGGGTCAAGTATGCGGTGCTGGCGGTTTTCGTTCTGGCGGCGGTGTTCGGCGTGGTGCTGGCTGGGCTGCTGGACCCGATCGCCCTGATTACGCGGTTTGGGGTGACGGTGGTTCGGCCGTTCGTTGACCTGCTGGGCCACGGCGGAGCGACCCAGACGGTGGCGTTCGACGCGGCGGTGGCGACGGGCGTGATCTTTGTCGCGGCGTTCCTGATGAACCTGGTTCAGCCGCGGTTCTGGTGCCGGACGATCTGTCCGCTGGGGGCGATGCTGGGGCTGTTTTCGCTTCGGCCGGTGTTCCGGATGGTGCGGGATGAGCAGCAGTGCATCCGCTGCGGGCGGTGCACGGAGGAGTGCCAGGGGGCGTGCGAGCCGGATAAAGCGTTGGTCCCCTCCGAGTGCGTGATGTGCATGAACTGCATCGACGTGTGCCCGACGCGGGCGATCGCATTCAAGGCGACGCGGCGGCTGGAGGATGAGGCGGCGGCCCAGACGTGGCGTGGAGCGTGGGTGTCGAGGCGGCAGTTCATTGCGGCGGCGGTGGGCGGACTGGCGTCGGTGGCGGTGCTGCGGAACTGGCGGAATATCCTGGGGCGCGGGTATCCGAAGCGGATTCGGCCGCCGGGATCGCTGGATGAAGAGGATTTCCTGGCCCGCTGCATCCGGTGCGGAGCGTGCATGAACGTCTGTCCGACGAATGTGATCCAGCCGTCGGGCGGCGAGACCGACGCTGAGGGGCTTTGGACGCCGGTGCTCAAGATGCGATACGGCTATTGCGAGTACGAGTGCGTCAAATGCTCGCAGGTGTGCCCGACCGGCGCCATTCAGAAGATCGGCATCGAGCAGAAGCACGAGGAGAGTTTTGCCCACATCGGGACGGCATTCGTGGATCGCGGGCGGTGCCTGCCGTGGTCGTTTGGGAAGGAGTGTCTGGTCTGCCAGGAGGTCTGTCCGGTTTCGCCCAAGGCGATCTACTTCCAGGCGGCGACGTACCTGGACGCGGAGGGCCAGTCGGTCGAGATGAAGGTGCCGTACATTCGGGCTGAGCAGTGCATCGGGTGCGGGGCGTGCGAGTACCACTGTCCGGTGCAGGATAAGGCGGCGATAAGAATCACGAGCATTGGCGAGCACCGGTCGCAGGATCGGAAGCTGCTGCTGTAGGAAGCAAGAAGAAGGGGCACGTCCTGGCCGTGCCCCTTGTTGAGACCTTTTCTGGTGACTACTGGGTCCATCCGATGGTTCGCCATCCGGACCACGTCTGGAGGATCTGCATGTAGTTGGCGCGTTCGTAGGCGCCCGGGTTCGGCGAGTGGCGGAGGCTCATGTTGCCTCGCATCTTCTCGATGGAGGCGAACTCGTTGGCTTCCATCCATTGCTGCAGTTCGACCCGCAGCTTCTGGAGGTGCCTGGGGCCGTTTTTCAGGAGGCCCGAGACCATCTGGACGACGCCGGCCCCGGCCATGATCGACTTGATCGCGTCGAGGGTGGTGTGGACACCGCCGGTGACGGCCATCGGAGCGTTGATCCGCCCGGAGAGAACGGCGAGCCAGCGGAGGCGCAGGAGCAATTCCGACGAATCGGAGAGCTGCAGGGCGCGTTTGACCTCGAGGGCCTCCGGGTCGATGTCCGGCTGATAAAAGCGGTTGAAGATCACCAGGCCGTCCACCTTCAGATCGTCGAGGCGCATCGCGATGTTGGGGATCGAGGAGTAGAACGGCGAGAGTTTGACCGCGATGGGGATCCTCAGGGTCTTTTTGACCTCGGCGGCGAGTTCCAGGGTCTGCCGCTCGATCTGGTCGCCGGTGACGTTCGGATCGGTCGCCAGCGTGTAGACGTTCAATTCGAGGCCGTCGGCCCCGGCCTGCTGGATCAGGTCCGCGTACTGGAGCCATCCGCCTTTGGTGGTTCCGTTGAGCGAGGCGATGACCGGGACGTCGACGGCGTCCTTGATCTTGCGGACCTGCTCGAGGTACTCGTGTGCCCCGAGGATGAAGCCCTCCGGGTCGGGGAAAAAGGTGACGGCCTCGGCGATCGCCTCGCTGGGCGTGTCGATGGCGTCACTGATGGAAATCTGTTCGGCGACGATCTGCTCCTCGAAGAGCGATCGCATGACGATGGCCGGCGCCCCCGCGTCTTCCAGCTTTCGAACGTTGTCGAGATTGTCGGTCAGCGGGGAGGCGCCCGGCATCAACGGGTGGGGCAGTTTGAACCCCATGTACGTCGTTGACAGGTCCATGGCGGCCCTCCTTCCTGAGTTCGGTTAGTTCCCGCACTCAAGAATACAGCCGGACGCCGTGGTAGCCAACAGTTTTTTTGTCTACTTCTCGCCGTTGCCGTTCTCGCCCTTGGCGGGGACGGTGAGGGCGGCGAGCTGCTGGTAGACCGCGTACCTGGCCGTGGTGTTCCTCTGGGCGGCTGCCAAGAGCATCTGGTAGCGTTCACGGCTGACCTTCTCGACCATGCGGAAGCGGGTTTCGTTCTGCATGTAGTCGGCGACCTTCTCCTTGGGTTCGCCGGAGTCGAGCTGGAGTGGCGGCTGGCCTTCGGCGAGGCGGCGCGGGTCGAAGCGGAAGAGCGGCCAGATGCCCGCGTTGACCGCCAGCTTCTGCTGGTCCAGGGCCATCGACAGGTCGTAGCCGTGGGCGATGCAGTGGGCGTAGGCGATGATCAGCGACGGGCCGTCGTAGGACTCGGCCTCCTGGAAGGCTCGGACGGTCTGGGCGTCGTTGGCCCCGTAGGCGACGCGGGCGACGTAGACGTTGCCGTAGGTCATGGCCATCAGGCCGAGGTCCTTCTTGGGAATGGCCTTGCCGGCAGCGGCGAACTTGGCGGCCGCTCCGAGCGGCGTGGCCTTGGACTGCTGTCCACCGGTGTTGGAGTAGACCTCGGTGTCGAGGACCAGGATGTTGACGTTGCGGGTGTTGGCGACCACGTGGTCAAGTCCGCCGTAGCCGATGTCGTAGGCCCAGCCGTCGCCGCCGAGCAGCCAGATGCTCTTTTTCGTCAGGTAGTCGGCGAGCTGTTCGAGCCAGCGGGCCTCGGGCTTGTCGGCGATCTGGGCGAGCTTCTCCCGCAGGGTTCTGACCCGCTTGCGCTGTTCGGCGATGCCGGCCTCGTCGGATTGATCGGCTTCGAGGAGGCCCTTGGCCAGTTCCTCACCGATCCGGGAGGCGAGCTTTTCGACGAGCATGCGGGCCTGACGGTTGTGGGCGTCGACGGCGAGCCGGAAGCCGAAGCCGAACTCGGCGTTGTCCTCGAACAGCGAGTTGGACCAGGCGGGTCCGCGGCCGTCGCGGTTGGTGGTGTAGGGCGTGGTGGGCAGATTGGCGCCGTAGATCGACGAGCAGCCGGTGGCGTTGGAGATCAGCGCCCGGTCGCCGAAGAGCTGGCTGAGCAGCTTGACGTAGGGCGTCTCGCCGCAACCGGCGCAGGCGCCGGAGTACTCGAAGAGCGGCTGGAAGAACTGCGAGTTCTTCACGGTGATTTTGGTGATCGCGGAGCGGTCGACGTAGGGGAGCTGGTTTTCGAAGAAGTCGAAGTTCTGCCGCTCGACGTCGAGCATCTCGAGTCGCGGCCGCATGTTGATCGCCTTGCGCGACGGATTGGACTTGTCCTTGCCCGGGCAGACGCGGACGCAGGCGGCGCAGCCGGTGCAATCTTCCGGGGCGACCTGGACGGTGAACTTGAGGCCCTTGAAATCGCCGGCTTTGTAGTCGGCGGACTTGAAGGTCTGCGTGGCATTTTCGAGCAGCTTGGGGTCGTAGACCTTCGGCCGGATGGTGGCGTGCGGGCAGACCATGCTGCACTTGTTGCACTGGATGCAGAGGTCGGGCTCCCAGATGGGGATCTGGAGGGCGACGTTGCGTTTTTCCCACTTGGTGGTGCCGGTGGGCCAGGTGCCGTCGACCGGGAAGGCGCTGACCGGCAGTTCGTCGCCGCGGTTGGACAGCATCACGGCCTGGACACTCCGGACGAAATCGGGAGCCTGGGGCGAGACGACCGGCGGACGTGAATGGCCGGTGGCCGCTTTGCCCGAGGTCGGGATCCCATGGAGATTGGCCAGAGTGTCGTCGACGGCGGCGAAGTTGCGTTTGACGACCTCCTCGCCCTTCTTGCCGTAGGTTTTCTTGATGGCGTTCTTGATCTGGGCGATGGCCTCTTCGCGGGGCAGGACGCCGGAGATGGCGAAGAAGCAGGTCTGCATGATGGTGTTGATCCGGTAGCCCATGCCGGTATTCTGTGCGACGTCGTAGGCGTCGATGACATAGAGCTTGAGTTTTCGGTCGAGGATCTGCTGCTGGACTTCGCGCGGGAGCCGGTCCCAGACCTCGTCTTTTCCGTAGGGCGAGTTGAGCAGGAAGACGGCGCCGTCGGCTGCGTACTCCAGGACGTCGTACTTGTCGAGGAAGACGAACTGGTGGCAGGCGACGAAGTTGGCCCGGCGGATCAGGTAGGTCGAGCGGATGGGCTTGGGCCCGAAGCGCAGGTGCGAGATGGTGATGGCGCCGGACTTCTTGGAGTCGTAGACGAAGTAGCCTTGGGCGTAGTTGTCGGTCTCTTCGCCGATGATCTTGATGGAGTTCTTGTTGGCCCCGACGGTGCCGTCGGCTCCGAGTCCGAAGAACACGCCGCGGACCACGTTGGCCGGTTCGATGTCGAAGCTGTGATCGTAGTCGATCGAGAGTTTGGTCACGTCGTCGGCGATGCCGACGGTGAACATCTTCTTGGGGTCGGCCTTGAGCAGTTCGTCGAAGACGCCCTTGATCATGGCGGGCGTGAACTCCTTGCTGGAGAGGCCGTAGCGGCCGCCGATGATGACCGGGGAGAGATCGGAGGCTTCGCGGACGGCGGTGACGACGTCCTGGTAGAGGGGTTCGCCGGCTGCGCCGGGCTCCTTGGTCCGGTCGAGGACGGCGATCTTCTTGACCGACTTGGGCAGGGCGGCGATGAAGTGGTTCATGGAGAACGGCCGGAAGAGCCGGACCTTGAGTATGCCGACCTTCTCGCCTTTGCCGACGAGGTATTCGACGGTCTCGTGGGCGGGTTCGGCGCCGGAGCCCATGAGGATGATAACGCGTTCGGCGTCGGGCGCGCCCACGTACTCGAAGAGGTGGTATTGGCGGCCGACGACCTTGGCGAAGCGGTCCATCGTTTCCTGGACGATCTGTGGGCAGGCGATGTAGAACGGGTTGCACGCCTCGCGGGCCTGGAAGAAGGTGTCGGGGTTCTGAGCGGTGCCGCGGATGACCGGGTGATCGGGCGAGAGGGCCCGTTCGCGGTGGGCCTTGACCAAGTCGCTGTCGATCATGGCCCGCAGGTCGTCGTCGGTGAGCTGTTCGATCTTGGCGACCTCGTGCGAGGTGCGGAACCCGTCGAAGAAGTGGAGGAACGGCACGCGAGCCTTGAGCGTCGCGGCGTGGGCGATGCAGGCCATGTCGTGGGCCTCCTGGACGGAGTTGGAGGCGAGGAGGGCGAAGCCGGTGCCGCGGCAGGCCATCACGTCGGAGTGGTCGCCGAAGATAGAAAGGGCGTGGGTGGCCAGAGTCCGGGCCGAAACGTGCATCGCGTAGGCGTTCAACTCGCCGGCGATCTTGTACATGTTGGGGATCATCAGGAGCAGGCCCTGGGAGGCGGTGAAGGTGGTGGTCAGAGCCCCGGCCTGGAGCGCGCCGTGGACGGCGCCGGCGGCGCCGCCTTCAGACTGCATCTCGGTGACGTCGGGGATCACGCCCCAGATGTTGGGCGTGCCGCGGGCGGCCCACTCATCGGCGAACTCGCCCATGGGGGAAGAGGGGGTAATCGGGTATATGGCGATCACCTCGCTGACGCGGTGGGCTACGGACGCAGCGGCTTCGTTACCATCGATGGTTACCATCTTTCGCATGGCCATTCCTATCTCCTTGCCTGGCTTGTCAATACGGCGGTGCTGTCGTTGCCATTCGCCTGAAACAACGGAAAAAACAATGATAATACTCATTCTAGGTTCGGATTCAACAGGAAATCAAGAATAAGTGAACGATGGTTGAACGGTGGTAAGCGGGGCTGTCGAGCGCTTAACGGCTGCGTTTGACGCCGTCGAAGAAGGCGATTACTCGGCGGCGGTAGGCGGGGAAATCGGAGGTCACGATGTTGCTGTGGGGGCCTGGGCCGAGCCAGCGGTCTTTGGGTCCGTTCGCCCGGCGGTGGAGCTGGTCCATATTGTCAGGCGGGATCAGCGTGTCATCGCGCCCGTGGATGAGCAGGACGGGCCGCAAACCGAGCCGGGCGATGTCGCGGCCGGGATCAAGATCCCGCAGCCAACACCCGGCATGGAGGGAGGCGGAAAGGAGCATCAGGTCGGCGAGTCCGCGACCCGCCAGAGGAACATATCTGAAGTGATGATGAAGGAAAGTTGGCGCCGAGACGAAGCAACTGTCGAGGACCAGGGCCTCGATACGTGGGTCGTTGGCGGCAGCCCCGAGAAGGGCGGCGGCGCCCATCGAGGAGCCAAGGCCTAAGACGTGCCTGGACTGCTTGGGTCGATGCTCCTTGAGCCAGTCGACGACGGCGAGGATGTCGCGACGTTCGAGGAGTCCGAAGGTCGAGGTGTGACCCTGGCTGTCGCCGTGGCCTCGGAAATCGAAGATCAGGGCGTTGTAGCCCTGGCGGTGGAAGACGCGGAGGAAATCGAGGAAGTTGGCCTTGTTGGCCCCCAGGCCGTGGGCGATGATGACGGTGGTGTCGCTGTGGGGGTCGGGCATGAACCAGGCGGAGAGGTCGATCCCGTCCGGCGTGTGGATCGTAACGTCCTGAACCTGCCAGAGGGACAGTTCGGGAAGCTCGGCGGGATTGGCGATCCTGAAGCGGTGAATGAACGAACCGGCCAGGAGCGGCACGAAGACGAGAAGGGTCAGGCACGTTCGGGCTGGAACGATCAGGCGGGCAGCCTGTGCGAAATGACGCCTGCGTCCATCCTGTGCGGCCGATCGGCGGCGGAGTAATCGTCCCCAGCGGCGGTACGACTCGCCGACTCGGCCGACGGTCCTGGTCCAGATCGCCAGTGCCATTCGCCATGCGATAATGAAGTACACGACCCAGACGACTTCGACGGCCACGATCCGCCCGCGAGCCATGTGTGCGGCGAAGGCCATGGCGGCATAGACGACTGGAACGATCACAGCGATGTAGAGCAGGTATTTCCAGCGGGGGATCTTGCGGACCCGAGGGAAGCAGGACCAGAGGATCGTTCCGAGTGTCGGGGGCATCAGGAGGATGATCGTTTCGCCTGGATGGTGGGTCCAGCGGCTGACGACAGGAAACGCGGCGGCGGAGACGGCAAGAACCGCCAGGCACGTGGTGGCGCGTCGGGATGGGGAGGGGCATCGCATACAGGGTACCGCCTGAGAGATCAGGTTTTCAGTGACCTCCTCCGCGGCGGCGTTTGGCCATTTGGCGGGCTTGTTCGAAGGCGTCGAGGATGCTCGGTTCGGGTTGCGGCGATGATGGTTCGGGTTCGTCGGGTTTGGAGGCGGCTGGGGTCGCGGCGGTCTTCCGATGTGTGGGTCGGCGGGTGTGAATGTGCTTTTTGCCGGCGTCTTCGTCAGGTTGGCGGCGGAATTCGGGGAGTCGGGCGGCGGAGAGCAGGCCGGTGCGGCGTTCAAAGACCTCAGTCAGCAGGAGCAGCACGGCCAGGATCAGCAGATAGGGGCCCAGTTCGACGATTCGCGGGTACGCGGGGAGGTCGTTCCATATCTCGGCGAGATTGATTCGTTCCTTGCCGCCGGTGATCCGTGCCAGTTCGTCGAGATGGGCCAGACCTCGGCCGGCTTGGGCGGGAGCGTATTCGGGGCAGTAGGGCAGGCAGACTGGAGGCAGGGACTGGCGGGGCAGACCTTCAATTTCCACCGCGGTTAACGCCGTTTCCTGGCCGGTCAGCGGGATCGCGACGGTGAGGGTGTCGGCGGAGTCCCAGGCCATCGGCATTCTGGTCGCTTCGGCGGGTTGGCCGGCGGTGCTGCGGAGGACGGTGGCCACGGGCAGGGCGGAGAAAGGCGGGGATTCCCGCTCCGGGTCCAGATGGAGGGTGATGCGGCAGAGGCCGTTGTCGATCCGCTGGGTGAGCAGCATGTTTTCGGGCAACGCACCGGCTTCGCCGGCGGTCCATCGGGCCAGGCTGGCGAAGAACTCGCCCACGGACGGCCATCCAGCGACCGGACCGGTGTACTGGCCGTCGCACTCGCCGGTGTAGCAGAGGGCCCGTCCGGCCCCGACCTGCCACGAGGCGACGACGGGTGCGGCGTATTCGTCAGTGGTTACGGCGGCCAGGTTCGCTTCGGGACGCAGATAGCAGAGGTTGTAGCCGCCGACGGCGGGCATGTTGTCGAAGGACTTGCCGGTGAGGCTGAGGAGTCCGGCGGTGGTCTTGACCGCGGTGGGTTGGTCGACGAACGTGCTGCGGGCGACCACGAAGGTATCCTGGGCGAACAGGCGCGGTAGTTCGTACGGGTTGTCAGTGAAGAAACACCGGCCGTCGCCTCGCCGGGCGATGTCCTTGAGCAGAGGGGCGTCGCAGTCGGATTCGCTGCCGAGGCCGATGACGCTGACGGTGACCTGTGCGTCGCGGAGTTGGCGGATGAGTTCGACGTAGTTGCCGGGTTCCTCGGAGTCGGCGGCGTCGGCGAAGAGAATGATGTGACGGGTGCCGGCGTTGGCCTGAGCGATCATACTCGCAGCCTGTTCGAGGGCGACATAGACGAAGATCCCGCCACCCATCGAGTCGATGCGGAGGATGTCCTGACGCATTCGCTGAGGGTCGGTGACGCTTTGGAGATTGACGACGACGTGGGGCGAGCTGTCGACCGCGACCACGCCGTACTCGTCGAGCGGCGAGAGCAGGTCGAGGACTTCGACCGCGGCCAGATTGGCCAGGTCCATCTTGCACTTGCCGTCGGCGACCGGGGCGGCCATGCTGCCGGAGCGGTCCATGGCCACCACGATGGCCAGGCTCAGTTTGCGGTGTTCGCGGCGGAGTTCCATAGAGACGGGCATGATCGGCTCGAGGGGCGATTTGAAGTAGCCGCCGGGTCCGTAGGAGGTCCGGCCGCCGGTCATCATCAGACCGCTGCCGGTTTCGCGGACCCAGAGGGCGAGATTGCTCATGGCCGAGACGCCCACCTTCTCGGCTGGGAGGTTCTCGAGGATGACGGCGGAGTAGTCGGCCAAGTCCTCCAGGCCCCAGTTGCAATCGGCTGGGTCTCTGGCGGCGATCTCCAGTCCGCCCGCTTGAAGAAGTCGGACCAAGCCGGAGTTGGCGTTGGCTGTGGCACAGAGAATGGGTTTGGGGCCTTCGACGCCGACCAGGACGCGGGCACGATTGTTTTCCGGAACGGGGTCGGTGTTGACGCTGGCGACCTGAAGCTGATACTTGAGAGCCCCGGTCTCGCCGGCCTTGTCGCGGAAGGTGAGGCGAGAGACGCCGGAGGTGACGCTTCTCGAGCCGGACCCGATGACCTGGTTGCCGCGAAGGAGCTGATACTGGATTTCCTGCGGAATCGGGGAGCGGACCCAGGCGGTTAGCATGAAGGACTCGCCCGGGCTGATCGTCGAAGGGGCGTCGATTTGCTGGATGGCCAAGTCGCCGGCGGTTGATCGCTCCATGAGTCGATAGTCGACGGCGATGCGGCGTGAGGCGGCGCGGCCGGCGACGCCAGCCGGATCGGTTCCGGTCCACCGGCCGTCGGAGAGGACCATGACCCGGCCGGGACTCTCGGGCGGAATGAGCGCGACCGCGGTCTCCAGCGCGCGGGCGAGGTCCGAGCCGTCAGGGCGGACCTCGCCGACGAATCCGCCGAACTTGCCGGCCTGCGGCGACTGCTCGACCAGGGCTTCGCCGCCGAAGGACACGACGGCGAGGCGGTCTTCGGGCGACATCTCGGCCTGGACCTGGTTGATGATCTCCAGTTGGCGGGTCTGGTGTTCGTGAGGCATGGACAGGCTGCGGTCGGCGACGACCACGACGGTGCCGGCGCGGCTGGGCAGGCGGATGGCGAGGCCGGAGAGGCCCACGATAATCAAGAAGAGGGCCAGGCCACGCAGCAGTTGCAGCCAGCGTCCGGGCATCGGGCGAGCCAGCATCAGCACGCCCAGCGGGATCGCCAGGAGCAGCCAGACCGGATGGAGGAGCGTCATGGCCGTGGCCTCCTCATGGATCGGTGTGGTTGGGCGGTGGTCATGGTCTCAATCATCCTCCGATGTCCTGTCGTCGTCCGCCCGCGCGTCCGGCCAGGACCTGGTGCGCAGCGAGGATCGCTAGCGCCAGAATGACCAGAATCCAGGCCGCACCGCGGTAGTGGCGAGGCAGTTGGTCGGCGGCGGGAGCGCTGCCCCATCGGCCGGTAATGGCGGCGCTGAGGTCCGATTCATCCCGGTAGAGCACGTTGGCGGCCAGGCTGTAATCCGCGCCGGCGGCGGTGATCGTATAAAGGCCGGGTTGGTCGGCCCGAAGGCTGACACTACCGTCGTGAACGGGCAGTTCGATCCGGTTGCCGTCGGGCCGTTCGATGATGACCTTCTCGACGATCGGATCGAGGCGGACGGCGGTTTCGGTTCCGAGGCGGACGTTGGGCTGCGGCAGGCCCGGCGACCGGCCCGATCGCCATTGGAGCAGGTTCCAGAAGAGGATCGGCCAGTCGGTCGAGTTCTGGAGATTGGAGGCGGTCGGGTTGAACTTCAGGCGGATCAGGTGGTTGTCGCCGGCGAGGCGGGTGTCGGTCAATAAGGGGACGTCGCCCGCGGTGACCACCACGGCGCCGGGTGTGTCCTCGACCTTGTCGGCCGACCAGACCACGCCGTTGAGGCCCAGCCCTTCGGTCAGAGGATGGGCGCGATTAACCACAAACGGCCCGAGATAGGCGGCCTGGGCGTCAGCCGGAGCAGTCAGAATCTGCAGCATCCAGACGCCGTCGGGCGTCGGCGCCGCCTCAGGACTGTCAGTAATAAGGAGCTCCGGCCGGGCGTCGGTGATCAGGACCCGGCCGCTGGCGTCGAGGGCGTCGCGGACGAGTTGATGGAGATCCTGGTCGTTGATCGAGAGTCTAGCACGGACCATGCGGCGCGGAGGCGGAAGGAGCAGTAGGCGATTGTCCATATCGAGCGCATCGTCGCTCAGACTCGCCGCAAGGGCAGTGGTGTTCTGCGAGAGGGTCATAAAGACGCGGTGGATCTGTCGCGGGCCAAGATCAAGCCGCGTGACGCGGGCGCCGCCGTCGGCAGATGTTTCGAGGGCAAACTCGGTGACCTGCGGCTGATCGGAGAGGTTGGCGATCTCGATCAGGCAGCGGTCCTGCTCTTCGCGAGTGGTGCGGGCGGCGTTGACGAAGGCGACGTTGGCACGCCGTTGGCCGAACGCCCACCATTCGATCCGCTGATCTTTGGCTTGAGGGGACCCAGGAGCGCGATCGGTCAGGACGATCACTCGGGCGTCGTCTGTGCCCATATCGGCGGCCAGGGCGACGGCCCGGTCGATGCGGGCGGCAGGGGCGGTGCAGGTCCAGTTCTCCAGCAGCGGCAGGACATCGTCCTCGCTGCGCACCGGCGGGCCGAGCAACTGGACGTTCGAGCCGGCCAGCATGAGACGCAGCGAGAAGCCGGGCAGGCGCCGGAGTTCTTCGCGGAGTGTCTGTTCGGCCAGGGCACGCGGGCTTTCGTCGCCGCCGGCCCCCATGGAATAGGAATCGTCGAGCACGACGAAGACGGGAATGGCGGCATCGGGCAGCGGCAGCATCGGCCGGGCGGCGGCCAAGGCCAGCAGCACCAGGGCGGCCAGTTCGAGGAAAAACAGCAGAGGGGTCTGAATGCTCTGGACGCGAACGCCGCCTTCGCGCGGCCGGCGCTGATCGAGCCAGAGCATGAGGCTCGAGACGGTCTGGCGGCGGAACTTGTTGCGGAGCCAGTAGATCGCCACCAGGGCGGGTACGGCCGCCAGGGCCAGCAGGGCGAGCGGCAGCGTCAGCACGGGCATCAGAGCACCTTCACGATCTGGGCGGCGGCCAGCGGGCCAAGGTCCCAGTCTTCGACAAGGTCTTCGGCGACCAGCGTGAGCATACGGCCTCCGGCCTGGACGGCGGCCCGCTGCCAGTGGTCCTGGTGGCGGGCGAGGTTGTCGCGGTAACGCTGTTGGGCGGAGGCGTCGAGGAATATTTCCTGGATTTCGTTGGTCTCGGAGTCGACCAGGCGGATGTTGCCGCGTTCCGGCGGATCGACGTCGTCGCGGGCCAGAAGCTGGATGACGAAAGTGGCGGCGGCGCGTTCGGCGAGGCGCGAGAGGGCGACGATCGGCTCGCCCATCCAGAGCAGATCGGAAATCAGGATTCGGACTCCGTGCGGCCGGAAGGCCGGCGGGCTGCGAAGGACCGCCTCAGCGGGTGTGGTGCGGGAGTCGAAGGCGAAGCCATCCCACGTGGCGGGCGAATCGGCGCCGTGGTGGATGGGCCGGCAGAAATCGCCGGTGATCCAGGCGGCGTGGGTGAAATTGGCGTTTGCCGCGGCCTCGGCGACGGCGGCGGCCAGGCCGAGGGCGGCTTGGGCCTTGGCCGTGCCTTCGAGGGCCATCGAACGCGAGCCATCGAGGACGATGTCGGCGTGCGGAGTGACCTCCTCGCGGAAGACCTTGAGGGTGAGCTTGTCGGTGCGGGCGAAGGCGCTCCAGTCTATGTGGCGCAGGTCGTCGCCCGGCTGGTATTCGCGGTGGTCCATGAACTCCAGTGAGCTGCCGGGCCGGTTGGCCATCTGACCTCCGGCCAAGCCCCAGGCGGCGTTGCGCGGAGTCAGCAGGGCGTAGGCGGCCCCGGCCTGTTGTCCGCGGAGCAGCGATGTGTGCAGTGGATCAGGCATGGGCGGGCGTCACGATTTCGGGTGGCTTTGCGGGTGGAAGCGGGACGGCGGGCCGGAAGGCCGTAACCTGCCCGAGGAGCCAGGGCACGTTGACCGCGAGGGCGACAATGGCCCAGCCCCCGGCGAAGACCGCTGCGTCACGGATGTATTCGGGTTTCGAGAAGAGCACGGCGAAGGGGTTGCCCAACAGCCAGTAGGAGAAGAAATCGTGACCATACCACGATTGATAGTTGATGAAGTAGCCGATCAGAACGGGTAGAATGCTCCCTCCGACGACCAGGAGCAGAGCGATGGTGCTGGCGTACGGGACCAGCACCGAGTCGCGGAGAAACGCCCGCTTGATGACGGAGGCGGTCAAGGCGTAGGCGAAGCAGTAGCAGCTGAACACAAAAGCTCCAAAGAGCAGGTCGGGATCGGGTGGGCGCCTCACGGTCGCAGGCAGGCACCCAGTAAAGGCCCAGAAGGGCAGAAAGCTGACGATGGCGACCAAGAGGGCCCAGAGGATGCCCGATGCGGCTCCGGTAAAGAACAGGAAGCTGCCCGTGCGGAGCAGGGGATTGCGTGGAATGCTTCGGGCCAGGCGCGGGCCGTGGGAATCCCGCTCGCTGACCGATCCGAGAACGCCCGCGCCGCTCAGGATGACCGAACCGACGAGCCACGATTCGAGGAACTCCACGTCGCCCGTCTGCCCCGCCCAGTACCAGGCGAGGACGGCGACGATCAGCCAGACCGCGGTCAGGTATATCCGCAAGGGCATGATGCGGTTGGCCGAGGGCGGCATGATCATGGCCAACGAGAGGATGACCAGCAGCCCCACCGCGCCGGCGGCGAGGACCACCAGGCTCACCGCACCGGCCCAGAACTCGGTGCTGTTTATCCAGCTCCCGACGCCAGATTGGATCATGCCGGTCGCCGCTCCGAGGGTGGATGAAAACAGCGCGACCAGCGCACCGAAGGTGAGCAGCGCGTTGAGAAACCGCGAGCCGCGTCCGCAGGGAATGCAGGCGGCGAAGATCGCCAGGTGCAGCCCGACCGCGATGGCGAGAAAGCACATCGCGAGCAGGATGAAGATCGACGGCAGGTCAATTCCGCGGAGCAGATAGGTGAAGGCCATAAACGGCATGCACGTGCTGTAGATCAGGAGCACGAGGATCAATGATGCGACCGATTTGCCCATGATGATCTGGCGTGGCGTGAGCGTGGAAACGAAGAGCAGGTCGGGATTGGACCCGCTGCGCTCGGCGGCGAGACGAAGACCCACGTAGGCGGGCAGGAAGAAGATGCAGGTGCCCAGCAGGATGCCGAGCAGGAAGTTGAAGGCGTCGCGTCCGCTCTCAAAGTTGGTGGTCACGTGCTCGGAGAACAGGACAAAGCTCCCGAGGGTCAGGAGCTGGACGATCAGGAAGAAGAACAGGAGGCCGGAGACGAAGCGGCCCTGAACGGCCTGGCGAAGCTCCTTGACCACGATGGGGTTGGCGGCGTTGTCGAGTCGGGTGGCGAGGGCGGTGAGGGCTTTCACTGGACCTCTCCTTTCGTGATGGTCATGAATATCTGCTCGAGCCCGACCCGCCGCTGGCGGAATTCGTAGATGCGATAGCCCCGGCTGACGATCTGGGTGAGCAGGTCGCTGCAGGTCTCGTCGGAGCCGGCCAGATCGACCTCGAGTTCGTGGCCGACGGGCCGGACGGCCTGGATGTCGGGCATCTCGAGCAGTTCCTTATGGAGCTCGTCGCCGCGCCCGTTGGGCCGGATGATGACGGTGCGCAGGGCCGCCGACTCGTGGAGCAGTTCGTTCAGGCTTCCGGCGCGGAGAATGCGGCCCTGCTCGATGATCACGGCTCCGTCGCAGATCTCAGCCAGTTCGGTCAGGATGTGCGAGCTGATGAGGATGGCCTTGCCCTGACGGGAGAGGACCTTGAGCAGTTCGCGGAGTTCGACGCGGGCCCGAGGATCGAGTCCGGCCGCCGGTTCGTCCATAATCAGGACGGGCGGGTCGTGGACCAGGGCCCGGGCGAGGCTGACCCGCTGTTTCATGCCTTTGGAGAGGGCGTTGAGGAATTTCTCGCGGATGCCCAGGAGGTTGGTGAACTCCTCGACGCTGTGAACGACACGGTCGCGGTGCGGATTTCTGATGCCGTAGGCGCGGGCGAAGAAGTCGAGGTAGTCGTGGACGGTCATGTCGTGGTGCGTGGCGAGGGTGTCGGGCACGAAGCCGACGAGCCGCCGGGCGCGCTCGGGCTCCTCGACGACGGAGACGCCGTCGATGGTGGCGTCGCCGTCGGTCGGCTCGTCGAGGGTGGCCAGAATCCGCATGGCGGTGGTCTTGCCGGCCCCGTTGGGTCCGACGAACCCGAAGGTCTGGCCGGAGGCGAAGGAGAAGGAGATATCGTCAACCGCGCGGGTGCGGCCGAAGTAGCGTTTCAGGTGTGCCACGTCCACTTTCATCGGGTTGCCTCGCTGAACAAACCGTAGACCAGGAATTCGGACTTCTCGATTTGGGCGTTCTGCAGGCCGGGCTCCAGGAACGCGCTGGCTTCCAGGACGGCCAGGTACGTTCCGTTCTGGAGATACGGGCGCGGATGCGCGCTCATCTGGTGGATTTCGTCGATCACATTCGATCGGTACACGGTGCGCAAGGCGAACCGCGGGATCTCGTCCTGTATGGCCGGAGCGGCGAAGGGGACGCCGCCGGCCGCACCGGAGACAGCCGAGAGAGCGGCTTCAGCCCCGGCGCGAATCTCGGACCCCTCATAGAATCGCCCGTCATAGCCCCTGACGATCAGATGCACCACGTTGGCGCCAAGGCGATTGGATACGATGAGGCGGCCGTCGTCGGCGAAACGCATACCGAGACGCTCGCGGCGCTTCTCACACCTGCGGACCTTGAAGTGCGCCGGAACGCGAGCGACGACCCATCCGGAGGCCAGGTGCTGACCGGTGGTCCAGTCGACCATGCAGTCGCGGCCCGGGGTGTTCCACGTGTTCATGCCTACCTGCGGCGTCAGTTCCGTGCGGGTGTCGAAGAACAAGCCGCCGCCCGGCGTCAGGGGCGAATAGAGGGCCAGGTAGCCCAGTGTCGTGGCCTGCTGGGCGTCCTGATCGAGAAGGGTCAGCGTCATGGCGCGGGCGTGGCCGGCGAAACCCTCGGCGAGAACGGAATAGCCGAAGACCGCGGCACAGGTGAGCAGGGAGATCGCGGGAACGGTCCAGAGCATCCAGATCCGCTTCTTGCGGCGGGAGAGCACCCACAGGTTGACCGGCCCGATGACCACGGCGAAGGTGAGCATGAGAAGGAACAAGCCGCGGACCGGAGTGCTGAGCCCGGAGACGACCGGAAACATGCGATTGGCTTCGCTGACGGGCGGGTTGGCCAACCACGGTTCTCCGGTATGGTGCCAGCCTTGGCGCACCTGCTTCCAGGTGTCCTCAGACCAGGCACCCGGGTCCGTCTGGACAATATGGGTGCACTCGCCGAACCCGGGACGGTAGCGAACCGGGTCGTCCTCGACCATGTGACGCCGCCATGTCTGCGGCGGTTGCCAGGGCCCGATCACGAGCAGGCTGCCTCCGCTTTCGACATAGGCGGTCAGTGCGGCCCGAGTTTCCGGGCCGGCGGCGGACCAGTCGGACCCGCTGACGACCACCCCGTCGTAGCGGGTGTAGCCCAGCCACTCGCCGCTCCAGTTGGCGACGGGCATCTCACTTCGGACGACTTGATAGGTTGGGGCGGTGCTGGGGCCGTGCCAGACGCCGCCGCCAGGGCCGGAGGTGGCAGCGGGCGAGGATGGCTCCGGCTGGACGTGGGTGGTGAACTCACCGCTGATCGATCGGCTGGCCAGGACAGGAACGTTGCGAGTTACAAAGCCGCTGCCGGCGTAGCGCAGGTGGTGTTGCGACATCAACACGTTCTGGTCAAAATCGGAGGCCCGGACTGAGATCATTTTCTTTGAGGGCCGCCCGTCCACGAAGACCTTCAGGTCAAACCCGTGGTAAGGCAGCGGCGGCAGGAAGATCGAGACGGCCGCTTCGGACTCTGGCCCGACCACCACGGTTCGCTGGGCCGAACTCAGGTGGTGCCCTCCACTGCCGTAAGAGGTCGCGGGAAACTGCAAGCGGACACGGTGCGTGCGATCGGGTGAAACGTTGCGGACGGCCAGGCGGATCTCCTCATAGCCGTGGTAGCGGGCGGCGGATTCGCACGGCTGAACGGAGACGTCGATATCCGCGGTGACCTCCTCCGCTGAGGCGGACACGGGCGCCAGCGCCGCCCACGTCAGCACCGCCACGAGGGTTGGCAGGAATCGTGAAGCAGAGCGGGCAGGTGGTCTATTCATGGGCGGCCTCCGCAACCTTCATGTCGGATGGCAGGTTCAGGCCCGATTCGTCGAGTCGCTCGATCAGGGCGGCGATTACGGCGTAAGGGGCGACCTTGTCGAACCGGGCTTTGTAGTTGAGGATCACGCGGTGGTTCATCACGGCGGCGGCGACGGTCTGGACGTCCTTGAAGCCGACGGTGGGCCGGCCGGCCAGCAGGGCCTGGGCGCGGGCGGCTTCGGCAATGGCGATCGCGGCGCGCGGCGAGGCGCCGTAGGCGACGTAGCTTCTGATCTGTTCGGTGGCCTCGGGGGAATCCGCGTGCGTGGCCGCCACCAGACGCGAGATGTAGCGCGACACCGGCCGCGGCAGGACGATCCGGTCCATCGTTTCGAAGAGCTGCTTGAGCTGCTCGGGCGAGATCGACCACGTGGGTACGGGCATCTCGCCGCGCCGGCGGGTCGAGATGATCTGGTCGAGCGTCTCGACGTCCACGCCGGAGACGATGAGCTTGAACAGGAAGCGGTCGAGCTGGGCCTCGGGCAGAGGGTAGGTTCCTTCCAGTTCGATCGGGTTCTGCGAGGCCAGCACGAAGAACGGGTCGGGCAGCTCCCGCGTCGCGCCCAGCAGCGTGACGCAGCGCTCCTGCATCGCCTCGAGCAGGGCCGATTGGGTCTTGGGCGAGGCGCGGTTGATCTCGTCGGCCAAAAGCAGGTTGGTAAAGATCGGGCCCGGTTGGAAAGTCATTTCGCGGCGGCCGTCGGAGGTCTGCTGGAGGATGTGCGTGCCGAGGATGTCGCCGGGCATCAGGTCGGGAGTGAATTGGACGCGGGTGAATTTCATGTTCAGCAGTTGGCCCAGGGCTCGGACGAGCATGGTCTTGCCCAGGCCGGGCAGGCCTTCGAGGAGAATATGGCCGCGGGCGAGGATGCCGATCAACACCATGCGGTGCAGTTCGCTTCGGCCCAGGAGCATGCGGTTGAGCTGTTCGAGCAGGCGGTTGGCCGTTTCGACCGCCGGGCGAAGTTCGCTGGGGTCGAGCAGCCGGGCAGGTTCGTGATCTGGTTTCATGTGTGCCTCATATTCCGGTTGTCGCTGGCCGCGGTGTGCGGTTACTGACGTTCGAAGTAGCGTTTGACCGCGCCCTTGTGACGCGGCAGGACTTTGGCGGTGAAGGCCGATCCGCTTCCCGTCGCTGCGCCGCCCAACGCTCCGCCGGAGGACGAGCCGACGTCTTCGACTTTCGGAGCCGAGAGCGAGACGCCCACGCGGGTGCTGTCCTTCAAACCGGCCAGGTTGGGCGGAAGCACCTGTTCCTGGAACTCGGTGTTCTCTTTGGTGCTCGGGTCCTTCCAGGTCAGCGCCGCGTCGCCTCGGCCGCGGGTGACCGCGCCTCGGCCGGGGCAGTTGCCGGTGGCGATGCCTTCGCAGGCGTTCATGCCGCTCTTGGCCAGAAAGGCGAGCAGCCTGTCGTTGTTGCACTGGCTGCAACCTTCGCACTTGGCCATCATTTCAGCGTCGATCATCTTCGCCTCGGCGAGCTTCTTGACCATTTCAGACAGTTGATCCTTGCTGAGTTGGCAGGCCTTGCACAGCTTGGCCAGGTCGGCTTGGCAGAGCTTGCCGTCCTTGCAGGCGTTCAGGAGCTTCTCGTCCAACGCCTCATTCAGCAGCGATTCGTTTTCCGAGAGGGCCTGCTCCATCAGGGCCGAAAGCTCCTTCATGGCTTGGGCGAGGTCCTTTTCGTCGAGCTGGCCGGCGGCCTGATCGAGCTGGGCGGCGAGATTCTCCGCCGCGGCGAGTTGCTCAGCCTGAGCCAGAGCGGCTTCGGCGGCTTCTTCGGCGCTTTTGCGAAGTTCCTGTTCGAGGTGGTCGAGGGCTTCGAGGGTCTTGCCCGGCTCGGTGCCGCTGGCGTCGGCTGCGGTCTGGTCGAGCTTCTGTTCGAGGGTCTCCGCCCGCTGTTCCTCGATGATGGCCTCCTCTTCGAGCAGTTCGATCTGCTCCTTGATACGGGCCACGTCGTCGGTCACGTCGAGCGGGGGCCTGGCGGCGTTCATATCCACGTAGCGTTGCGGGATGGCGAAGCCCAGAAGAACGAAGGCGGCGGCGGCACAGAAGACGCACCAGGTCTGCCCGCTTCGCCAGATGATCCGCGGACGCTCGATGGCGGGCATCGCGTCGCGCCACGGGCCAAGGTCGGTCTCCTCGCCGGCCATCAGCAGACCGCCGCAGTTGCTGACCTTATCGAGCAGGGCCCGGACGCTCCGCCGTGCCGGCATCCGCCGAACGGCCGCGACAGCCGCGGCGACGACCGCGACGGCGAATCCAAGCAATCCCCACAACAGCGGCTGACGCTCAGTCCCAAAGGCGGCTCGAAGGAACAGGACGGCGAGACCCCAGGCGAAACCCCAGACGGCGGCCAGGACCAGAGTGTAACGGAGGGCCAGCAGCCCAGCCACGCGGGTCCGAAAGCGGCGGATGGAATGCTCATGCGGTCTCATCATCGCTCCTGGCTCTCTGCCCCTTCCAGCGGCAACCCTCAAGTCTGCCTTAAGTTACGACAATGACTGGCCGAAGTCAATGACGAACATCACGGTTGATCGTATGTTGATCTTCAGTCAGATCTTCCGTGGGAGTGTACGGACATCGGCAACGTCCGGCCTCCGTATATATGACACCGCCGAAGGGCCATTGTTTCCGGAAAAAGCATCGGTGGATGCCGACGCCGGCTGACTGGCCGAGGGTTGGGTGGTCGGATTGTCAGGTTGAGGGTCGGAAAACCGCCAGTCGCAAGAAATGGTCGACGAGCGGATTTCCAGGCCGGTGTCGGTGAGTGTGTACCGCAGCGGTTGGCCGTCGGAGGGGTCGACGGGGATCCGATCCATGAACTCGGGAACCAGTTCATCGAGTCGATCGGGCCATCGGCCGTGAGCGAGGTGGAAACGCTTGATCGCAACGGTCGTCCGGGCGATTCGCAGTTCGGCGACGGCGCGGGTCCACGCCTCCGCGACGTGAGCCGGGGAGGATATCGCGATGCGGGTCAGAGGGTAGTAGAACGGCAGACCGTCGCGCTCCTGGCCCACATTCCGTATTTCGGCGACCGCTTGCTGGATCGGCAGCTCAGCGGCGTCGGCGGCTCGCGACATCAACTCGAGCGTCAGGGCCCGATCGTAGCTGAGCAGGAGAAACACCGGCTTGCCTCCTTGAGAGTCGGCCAAACGTTCCCACGAGGACTCGTTGTAGCCCACTTCGGAGCGAAAGGCCCAAGCCGGGCTGAGGTTTCCTTCAAGTTCCTCGAACTGCCGCTGCAGATTCTGGAGTTGCATATCCGAGAGATCAGCCAAGGCGACGCACCGGATCGCGGTCTCACCGATCACGCTGGCGCAAGCGTAGCGGGTGAGAACTGCCACAAGCGTCGGCGATTTTGCCAATGCCCGGTCCAGTCGGGTGAGTGCCACAAGCGTCGTATGGGCTGGATTGGCTTGGTTGAGATTCGCTTCGACGAGGGCTTTGAGGCACAACGTCTTGACCGCAAAGCGATGAAGGGTCAAGACATGGTCATTGAGGGCGGGTACGCCGTGTGAGTCCAGGTCAAAAGGTGGCGGATACTGGCCCTCCGAAAGCTCGGCTGCAGCCATCAGGCCTTCAACGTTGGGAGCATTAGTCTCCAGAAGCTGCTTGGACGTCTCGATACCTCCAGGGTCAAGTCGGAGACCCGGTGCGGGTGATCTCCTGATCCCAAGCAACGGCAGGTCTTCGCCACGACCCGACGTGGCATTGACGCAGATTCTGATCGGCGTGGCGTACTTGTCGATCTGCACGGCCATGTTCTGCTCGTCGGGGATCGTCGGCAACACCGCCAGGACCTCCTCCCAGGTCAGCGGCTGGCCGGCGGCGCGGATTCGGGCGGTGACGGCGGCGAGCCTCATCCGGCCGTGAAGGTAGACCACCACCGGCAGGCTGATCAGCAGCGTCAGGAGGACCAGAACGATCGTCCCGATCGGGTGGCGGCGAAAGAAGCCACTCGCATGGTTGTCGGCGTGTCGGTCATCAGCGGCGGTCATCGACGGCTCCCTTCGGGAAGTCCCCTTTCAAGAGAAGACGATTCCCACGGTCGTAGTATTCAGAAAAACCGCGAAAAGGGGTCTATTCGCCGTGTTGCTTGCGGATCGCGTTCCTGAACCGGTGAGCCACGAACGTGTCCGCGACGATCTGCGTGATGTGGTAGACGATCGCGGGAATCATGGCCATCGCATAACCGCTGAAGTAGCCGCTCCAGACGATAAACGAAATGGTGATCGTTTTCTGAGAAGTGTGAATCGTGAAGGTGGCTTGCGACTCCAGCGGCAGGCGGATCAGCCGCGAGAGGCCCAGGTTCATCGCCAGGGCGATCGTGTGAAGCAGGCAGACGAACAGGAACATCGGAACGACGCCCAGACCGAACTCGCCGAGCTTGCCGGTCGAGGAGGAGACCGCGTTCAGGATAATCAACAGCACAATGATCTGCTGGAATGTCGAAAAGCATGGACGGCAGGATTTGATCCGTTCGCTGAACTTGATCCGCAGCAGTTGGCCCAGGATCGTCGGGACCAGCACGACCAGCAGCAGTTCGCGGATCATGCCGCCGATCGGCAACTCGACCTGTCCGCCGAACCGCAATAGCAGGTCCAGCGACAACGGGATCGTGAGGATCGAAACCAGGTTGGTGCCGACCGTGATGAACAGGCTCAGCGGCACGTTACCACTGGCTATCGCGGTCAAAACGATGCCCGAAGCAATGGTCACCGGGACCACCGAAAGAATCGCGATGCCTACCACAAAGTCACGGTTCTGCCCGAAAAACAAGTACGCCATCGGCATGGCGATCAGCGGAAAAAATACAAAAGAAGACAACATGGCAGTTGATATGCCGCGTAAATTCTTAATTTCGTTTATGATGCTCGATGTTTCGAGGGTGGCGCCGGTGATCAGGAACGACGCGAAGACGGCGATCTTGAGTAGGCTGTAGCGGGCAAACAGGTCGCCGACCTCCGGCCACAGGAATGCGAGGCCGACCATGGCGGCGATGCCGAAAAAGAACCAGGTTGTACGAAAAAACCGCCACATCGGGGCTGCGTTCCGGGCAATCGGGCGTGGAGGGACCGCTCCACGGGGGGCTTACCGCCGGGTCAACGTCTTTATCGCCCGGTGCAGCCCAAAAATCAAGATCGCCTTCGCGCCGACGGTGTCCGGCGGGCCCGAAAATCAGGGTGAAAATCTGCAAGACCCGTTGACAAAACGCCGATCACGGCTACATAATTAGGGTTCGATCGAGTTCCCCGATAGCTCAATCGGTAGAGCGAGCGGCTGTTAACCGCTAGGTTCTTGGTTCGAGTCCAAGTCGGGGAG
>JAAYCJ010000079.1 GCA_012729815.1 Phycisphaerae bacterium
TAGTAGTCGCGGTTGTTGTTACGCCAGACCGGGTCTTCCCATGCACGATTGGCATAGGGCGGACTGGATTTCATCAACTCCGGATCAATCCGCTGATTGACGATGTCGCTGGGCGGGTGCAGGAACCAGCCGCAGGCCTCCGGCTCCAGCAGGATCCCGATCCGGTTGGCGATCTCGGCGTGATCGGGACACATGGAGTGCTGGTGGGCGCGGGTGAAGGTGATGTTGGCCTCGCGGCTGACGCGGAAGAACTGATTGATGTACCACCGGCAGCGGCGCTGGTGGTCGCGCCCCACAGCGCCGAAATTGTCGCCCTGGAGGAGAATCTTCTTTCCGTTCAGATAGAAGTCCGGGCCTTTGATCGTCATTTCGCGGAAGCCGAATTCGGTGTAGGTTGTGTCGATACCTCCCAGGTCTGCGACCAGGTAATACAGATTGTCCGGACTGCCGTACTCGCCGCCGATGCCCCATAGCTGAGCGTCCGGCCAGACGGCTTCACTGACAACGGTCTTCTCCTCTTTCGGGTCGAGATGGACTTGTTGCGGCGGCAGCGTGAACAGGTCCTTGCCGTCCTTGCGGATGGCGCCGACGATCGTCTGATCCACCGGTTGGTCCGTATCATTCCGCACGGTGGTTTCGACGCGGATGCGTCGATCAGCCCAGGTGCGGACGTAGGTATCGACGATTCGCGTGTGAGGGGTGGATCGCAGGAACACGTCGCCGGTGATCCCGCCGAAGTAGGCTTCGAGGCACCGCGTGGGATAGAGGTTGGGCCGCGTGACGTATCGATAGCCCGAACCCGGCCGGGCGGTCTTGGACGGCCTCTCGACGAAGACGAGGATGTTGTTTCGGGCGCCGGCAATCAGGTGTTTCGTCACGTCGATCTCGAAGGGAACCAGGCCCGTGTAGTGGTTGCCGGCGTACCGGCCGTTGATGAAGACCTCGGCGTAGCCTTCGACTTCTTCAAAGGCGATCGCAAACCGCCGGCCGTTCCAGCCGGCGGGAACGTCGAACTCGGTGTGATACCAGACGCTGCTTTCCCACCAGTCCCAATAGCCGCGGGACTGCTTGAGCCACTGCTCATCGGGAATGTTGCCCTTGTTGATCGCGTATCCCCATTCGCCGTGAGGCACGCGCTGGCGGCGCGGCCAGGCGCCGGGTTTGGGCGGATTGTCCGCGCCGGTGTTGATCGCAAAGTCCCACTCGCCGTTGAGGCAGATCTCACCGCGTGGCGAAGCGTCGGCGGTTGGTGTCGCTGGCGTGCCTGCATCCAGCGCGGCGACGAAGTACTCGGGGAATTCGACCGCGGTTTGCGGTTTGGCAGCGTTTTCGGCGGCGGTCTTGGCGAACTCAGCGGCGTTGTCCGCGTAGGTCAGCAGGTAGATGATCTTGAGTTTCGCCAAGTCATTGGGGTCACCGAGCTTGTTGATCTCTTCATCCGCGCCGTCGGCGTACTGGCGGGCGGTGTCGCGGGCGAAGATCGCCTCGCGACCGGCTGCGCACGCCTCGTTCAGCGTGATACCGGCCTTTTCGAAATCGAGGGCCTCACGGATCTTGACGACGACCGGAGGGATGGTCTCGCGAAGCGTCTGTTCGACTTTGGTGAAGTAGTCTTGCCACTGTCGCGCCAGCGTCGCCCCTTGTTCGACGGCGGCTGCGTCCGCGCTGTTGGCCTGGCGATAGGTCGTGATCCGCTCGCTGAGCGACGCGCCCTCCGCGACGAGCGAGGCGTACGGGTTGCCATCGATGTACGGTTTGGCGAACCCGGCGGA
>JAAYCJ010000080.1 GCA_012729815.1 Phycisphaerae bacterium
AGGACCTGAAGGTCACCGGCTTTTCCTGCCCGGATGAGAAGAACATCGACCTGATCAATCTCGGTCAGCGGCTGGTGGCGGCGGGCGAGATCCAGCTCAAGCCGCTAATCACGCACCACGTGCCGCTCGACGACCTGGAACAAGGTCTGGCCCTCTGCCGGCGGCACGAGAAGGTCCTGAAGGTGATCGTCGATATTGTCTGAGACGCACGCAACGGATGGACTTGAGGCGGTGCGTCCGGAGGACGGGCGACGCTACGGCGGTTTCCAGTCACTGATGACAGGCCCGCCGCCCACTCAATACCGCATACGCCGAAGGGGCGGAATGCAGGCGGCCGCCCGTGGTTCCCGCGGACGATGGCGTGCCGGCTTTCAGCGGTTCTGAGTCATCGCATCCACGATTCGGCGGTTGTTTTCTTCCCGGCTCCTGTTGAGGTCATCGATGAGTCGGTCGACCTCTTCCGGCGTGGCCAGCCGATCTTCACCCGTCAATCCCTGACTCGCAGCCGCTCCGGCCAGGTCGCAACCGGCCAACGGGATCAACAGGCTTACAATCAGCAGCACAACGCACTTTCGAATGGTCATCATGGCGTCACCTTTCCAGTTGAAGTCACACCCTTTTAGGAAAATCCGCCACGCATGCCAAAGAGCTTTGAGACAAAAAGTGGTTTTTCAGAAAGAATCTCATCGCAGCGGCCGGGGCAGAGAAATCATCGGCAATGAGGGCGAGGAGGCGTGTTATCAACACAGCCGGGCGTTACGCAGAATCGTTCGGTTGGCCGTGCCTGCGGCGGGATGTCATGAGCGCCGCTGGGCCGATTGACGCACTGGAGGGATGTCCGAAGGACGCGCCTACTTAAACGGTCTGGGCTGGAATTCGCAGGGCTCGGATTTGGCGGGCGACTTGCTGTCGCTGATTCCGCCGCCCCATTCGATCCAGCCTTTGCGGGCCGGTTCGTCGCCGTCGGTCGCGATTCCGTCGCGGTACGGCACAGACCAGTTTTCCGGATGCGCGCTGAAAGCCCGTGGGCGAAGCGGAACGAGGATGATCTACATGTCAGGGAAGAACTTGCTTACCTGCGCGAGGTCCACAAAATCGGCCCACATCGCGTGTTCGGCGTGGCCGTCGGCGTGGAGCGAGTTGGTCGCCCCGGCGTGGCACCAGGGAATCTGATACTGGAAGTAGTAAAATCCGTTGAAGATGTCGGTGACCAGGATCATGACCTGGGTGGGCTCCGCGTATTCAGCCAGCACGACCTTTTCGCTGGGATTCGCAACGTCGGCGAAGCGGAACGGGCGGCGCTGCCAGCAGTGCGCGTCGCCGAGGGTGATCCAGTCCTGGTATCGGAACGCATAGTGGATGGTGATCGGCTGGGCGTAGTTGGCCAGCCTGGCCCCGGTTACCTGATCGCGGAAGGCGAACTCGTTGGTCGGACAGAGGGTGACCTTCGGCTCGACCCGTGCGTCAATCTCGGGCGCGCTGGTCGCGAGGTAGTCGTACCACATCCAATCGGCATACGGCGCCGGTTCAAAGAGCCTCAGCACGCGGGAAGCCACGAAATCGTTGTACATTTCCGCATAGAAGGCGAAGCCGGCGCCGAGCTGCCGGAGGTTGGACTGGCACTGGAGCGACCGGGCCTGCTCCCGCGCCGTCGCCAATGCCGGAAGCAGGATCGAGACCAGCACGGCGATAATCGCCACGACGACCAAGAGTTCGATCAGCGTGAAGGATTTCGAATTTGCGGATGGGTTTTCGCAGCGGCTCATATTCGTCCTCTTATTCCAGTCAATCTGTCACTCGCTTCGTTGACTTTCTGACGATCAGTTCCGGCGAAATTAGCACCTGCGGCGGATCGACCTCCTGGGCGGCCGGTTCGCCCGCGTCGAGACGCTCCTTGAGCATTTGCCACGCCGCCTGGGCCAGTTGCTCGCGCGGCTGACGGATAGTGGTCAGCGGAACGGCGGCCTCCGCGGCGGCGGCGATGTCGTCGCAGCCGATGACCGAGATGTCATCAGGAACGGCCAGCTTTCGCGCCCGCAGGGCTGAGAGCATGCTCAAGGCCAAGCGGTCGGTGCCGCACGCGATGGCGGTGGGGCGCTGGTCGGCGGCGAGGCTACTGACAAACTCCGCCGCATCGAGCGCGCCGCTTAGTCCGTCGCCCACCGTGAATTGGCGCAGCGGCAGACCGCGGCTGATCTGCTCCCACGGCCCGAGGAAGTTTTCGCGGCGGTGGAAGTGGATCTGTCCGCTCTGGTCGCTCGCCTTCTCGGCCGCCAGGTACATCACCCGCCGGTGGCCCTGCGACCAGAGGTGCTGGGCGGCGAGGCGGCCGACCTCAAACTCGTCGATGGTCACCAGCGGAAATCGCGTGGTCGGCATCTCGCCCATCAGGATCACGTGCACCCCGCGCTGGATGATCCGCCGCAGCAGGTCCTCGTGCTGCTTGGGCGTCCGGGTGACCAGCACGGCGTCCATCTGGCCGGAGAGGAACGCCTCCAGGTTGCGGCGTTCGCGATCCCGGTCGTACTGGCTGCTGGAGAACAGGACGGTGTAGCCATGCGGATAGCAGGCGTCGTCGAAGTGGCGAAAGAAGTCGCCGTAGTAGTCGTCGTTGAGGCTCTGGACATGGACCCCCAGCAGCCGGGTCCGCCCGGTGGCCAAGGCCTGGGCGGAGAAACTCGGCCGATAGCCCTGCTCGCGGCACGCCGCCACGATCCGCTGACGGGTCGAGTCCGAGACCCGCGTTCCCGGGGCGTTGTTCATCACCCGCGAGACCGTGCTCTTCGAGACGTTGAGGCTTCGGGCAATCTGTCCGATCGTCGTCCGGGCCAAATCCGATCTCCAACCGGTCCCTACATGAACAACCGGTTGCTCATCATTATACCAACTGTAGGAAGCGATGCAAGGGGTTCTTCTCGTCGCCATTGACCGCAGCCCCATAAGTGGGTTTTATTAATATCCAGTTCGGCCATCCTCGCTCTTGGATTGAAGCTCGTCCGGCATTCGGTGCCCTGTTCATCAGACTGCAACCGCTTGAATCCGCAGATTCCCCTCGGTAGACTGTATTATTTCGTTTGGCCGCCTCAAAAGCGGCAGGAGAAAGACCCGTCATGTCCGAGTCCTATCAGCGTATCGGTGGCGCGATCGATTCTGCGCCGATTTTTGACGTCCATTCGCATTTGGGAACCGGCGGTCAGGCTCAGGCCAGGACCCTGGCTGACATCGTTTCGTACCACTGGCTGGCGACCGATCTGGCGTGCGCGGCGGGCCGGCGGTTTGAGCGCGATCCGCGCAAGGAGCCCGAGGAGTACCTGCGCGAGGTGCTGCCGTACTTTCCAGCCGTCCGCAATACGGTCAACCATTTCGCCCTGATGCACATCCTGCGCGACCTGCACGGCTTGGAGGACCGGACGCTGACCGAGCGGAACTGGGAGCGGGTGGACCGGTCGGTTCGCGAACACGCCGACGATCCGCAGTGGGTGCCGAGCGTTCTGGACCGAGCCAACATCCGCAAGGTCTGCACCAATGACCATGATATCGCCCGCGACGAGGCGGGCCGGTACGTGCCCTACGTCCAGGCGGAGTATCTCTATGTTCCATCGGTGGCGCATCATCTGAAGCACATCGGCGGCCCGGAGCAGGCGCTGCCCGAGACCGCTGAGGGGTTGGCCGCCGCCATCGAGGCGCGGGTGGCCCGTCTGGTTGAAAAGAAGGTCCGCGTTCTGCACGTCTGGGCGCCCGGCACCTGGATCTACCGCGCTACCGAGCCGCAGCAGATCGACCCGCTGCTCAAACGTCTGCTGGCGGGCGAAAAGCCGTCCAAAGAGGAGCGCGACCTGTTTGCCAGCTTCTGCGCGGATGCTACCGCCGGTGCGGCGGGCCGCCACCAGCTCGTGGTTCAGCTATTCCACGGCACGCTGCACTACGCGGAGCGCGGCCCGGCTTCGTACTGGAATCCCGAGTTTCTCCGCAGCCTGACCGAGCACTTCGCGCGCCATCGCGAGACGCATTTCGATTTGTTCCTCTCGACTCGCATTCCCAGCCACGAGGCGGTGAGCTTTTCGCGAATATTCCCGAACCTCCACGTCAGCGGGGCCTGGTGGCAAGGCTTTTCGCCGAGCACGCTGACCGTGTTCTTCCGCGACCGGCTTGAGATGCTGCCGAATACGGCGTGGAACGCCTACTACTCGGACGGCTACATTGTCGAGTGGATCTACGGCAAACTGCCGGTGACCAAGAATCGCCTGGCCCACGCCCTGGCGGCCATGGTCGACGAGGAGTTGCTGACGCTCGACGACGCGTTGGAGATGGGGCCGCAACTGCTCTACGACAACGCCATGCAGATCTACAAGCCGTAAAGCGCCCTTGACATCGCGAAGCGGCGTTATCATGATGGGCGCTTTAACGTTCATACTGCAAAGCCACTGCAGAAAGGAGCCGGTTATGCGAATTGGGATTATCGGGGCTGAGAACAGCCATACGGCGGCGGTCGCCAAGACGCTGAACGTCGATAAGACGTGCGGGCGGGCCCGCGTGGTCGCGGTGTGGGGCGAGACGAAGGCCTACGCCGAAGACGCCGCCGCCAAGGGTGAAATTCCCACCATCGTCCGTAAGCAATCGGAGATGCTCGGCATGGACCTCGACGGGGTCATGATCGATCACCGGCACGCGAAGTTCCACGTGCCGGCGGCCATCCCGTTCGTCGAGGCCAGGATTCCCGTGTTCGTCGACAAGCCGTTCTCGTGGACGGTCGGCGAAGGCTGGAAACTGATCCAACTGGCCCGCAAGAAAGGCGTGGCAATCACCTCGTTCTCCGTCCTGCCCGAGCAGGAATCGTTTCAGAAGGGGTTCAAGAAGCAAGTTCGCGAAGCCGGGCGGGTCCTTTCGATCAACAGCACCGGGCCGTGCGACCTGAACTCCAAGTGGGGCGGAATCTTCTTCTACGGCATCCACCAGGTCGACGCGATCCTCAAGGCATTCGGGTACGGCATCGACGCGGTCCAGGTCATCAAAGCCGGTCGCGGCAATCCCAACGCGGTCGCGGTGATGACGTACCGCGAGGGCGGTCCGGTGGTGTCGATGGAGTGTATCGCCCAGGGCCAGGCGGGCGGCTTTATCTTCCGGGCGGTCGGCGAGAAGGGGCGCGTCGACTACAACTACCAGGCCGACGCCAACCAGTATCTCGGCGGCGTCAGGAAGTTCCTGATGATGTTCAAGACGGGCAAAGAGCCGCACACGCCGCGGGAAATGCTCGAGCCGATCGCCGTGCTCGAGGCGCTCAACAAGTCGGTCAAGAGCGGCAAGCGGGTCAAGGTCGCCAAGCTTCCCGGCTAGCGACAACCACCGCAGCAGCTTAACGGCACGGTTGGCCGCCACCAGCCGTGCCGTCTCCTTTTCCTTTCGCGTCCCGCCTTCGCCGGGGCCCCGCTTCGCGACCTCCGCTTGATTTTCCGGCCCTGCCGCTCCTATCGTTACCCTGGTTTTCGCGGTAGCTGCAGGAGATCGCAGGAATGAAGCACATTGTCCGTCTGTCCGCCGTTTCCCTGTCCATACTGTTCGGCAGTTGCGCAGCCGCTCCTTCCATGCCCCTCGATCCGGTCCGCGCGGTCGCGACGACGCGATTTGACGTCACCGTCGATCGGACGACTCTCAAGCTGCCCTACTACGCCAACACGGCTCTTGATGAGACGAACCCGGCGATTATCCGCGCGGTGATCGCGGTTCACGGGGCCGATCGCAACGCCGATCGGTTCTTTGAGGGCGTGCGGGCTGCTGCGCGACGCGCGACGGCTGAGAACTCGACGCTTATCATCGCACCGCAATTCCTTGAACTGCCCGA
>JAAYCJ010000081.1 GCA_012729815.1 Phycisphaerae bacterium
ACACGCGAGTGAAGATGCTCGATGACGACCGAATCGCCTTCGCCCGCCGCACGCTCAATGACGGCCGAGTGCTCTGCTTCGCATTCGAAATCGCCGGACGCTCGCGAGAGGATTGCACCATCGTTTTTTCCGGCCGGTACGGTGTGCAGCGGATCGATCTGGACAGCGGCCAGTTCCACGAAGTTCATCATCAAACGACCGACGGCGAAACGCACCTGGTCGCATCGTTCGACGCCTTCGGCTCGGCCATGTTCGTCCTGACCCCGGTGAGCGGGGCCTCGTCGCATCGGCCGGCCAAGCCGGCGCCGGCGAGACGGATCGCGCTGCCGGACCGGTGGCAGCTCGCCCTCGAGCAGGAGAACGTGCTGAAGATATGCCATCCGACGGTCATGCCGCTGCCCGACGGTCGCCATTTCGACGTGCACATCCGGGTGCACTGCGACGGCCGGATCGAACGAACACGGCTGCTGCTGGAAGGCGACTGCTATCCTCGCGTTCGCGTCAATACGGTGGACCTGGCCGATCGGATCGCCCCGTGCCGCGTGTTCGACAGCGACCAGTTCGCCGTGGACATCACCAGTCAACTGAGGCCGGGTGAAAACCGCCTGTGGCTACAATGGCGGCCGACGGCTGAGGATCGCGTGATCCCGGGCCTGACCGCCCATGCGGGCGTCTGCGCCATCCTGCCGCACGTCTACCTGGTCGGCCGGTTCATGGTCGACGACAAAGACCACCTGACGCCCATGGCGCAAGAGACCCCCGTCCGCCTGGGCTCGTGGCGAACCCAGGGACTGCCGTACTTCGCCGGGACCGCGACGTATTGCACCACCGTCGATCTGTCGGCGGATGACCTGGCCGGGCGGATGGCGTTGGTCGCCGACGTGGCCGGCCAATGCGCCGAAGTTCTCGTCAACGGGACGCCCTGCGGCGTTCGCGTCTGGCCTCCCTATCGGTTCGACGTCGGCCGCGCCCTGGTCGCCGGCGTCAACCGCATCGAAATCCGCGTCACCAACACGGCCTTCAATCTGCTCACGCCGTTGCCGGGCGAGACGGACTTGGCCAACCCGCACGCGGGACTGGCGTTCATGCACCGCAGCGGTCCGGACTCCGGGTTGTTTGCCGCGCATCTCGAACGCTATTGAGTTTCGACGAGACGGCTCACTCTTGGAAGGCGGACAACGCGTTGCGGCCCGTCGTAGACTTGACGCCGGGCCGCACGTGGGCGATACTATGCCGACTTTCGCAAGGAGTTGAAGCGATGTCCACGATGCTTGCCGCTGTGCTGCACGGGCCAGATGACCTGCGACTGGAACAGGTCCCCGTACCGAAGCCCCAAAACGTGGGCGAGGTGGTCGTCCGCGTCAACGCGTGCGGATTCTGCGCGACCGACTACAAAGCCATCCGCGGCGCCCGCACCAACGTCACGTTTCCCTGCATCGTCGGCCACGAACCCAGCGGCGTCGTGGCCGAGGTCGGACCGGGCGTGACGCAATTTGCGCCGGGCGATGAGGTGATCGTTCAGCCGTCGGGCTTCTGCGGCCTGTGCGAAAACTGCCGAACCGGCCGGACGCACTACTGCGAGCACGCGTTCACCACCGGCGGCGACGGCCCGCCCGACGTCTGGCCCGGTGCGTTCGCTGAATACTTCAAGGTCCGCGAGTCCATGCTGTTCGCCAAACCCGCCAGCGTCTCGTTCGACGCCGCGGCGGTCACCGAACCCCTTTCCGGAGCATGGAAGGGTGTGATCCAATACAGCCGGATGCAGGTGGGCGACGACGTGGTGGTGATCGGGGTCGGCGGCATCGGCCTGCTCTGCATGATGGTGGCGGCGGCGGCCGGAGCGGGACGGCTGCTGGCCGTCGATACCAGCGAATACGCCCTCGAAAACGCCCGCCGGCTGGGCGCGACGCACACCGTCAATCCTCGAGCCGGCGACGTAAAAAAACAGATCTACGACATCCTGCCCGACGGGCCCGACCTGGTGGTCGAGGCGGCCGGTCCCATCGAGGCGGTCAAGCTGATGGTCTCGCTGCTTCGCCGCGGGACCAAATGGAACGTGTTCGGCATCACCACGCACGAGAAGTTCGAACTGGACGGCGGCCTGGCCCATTTCCTGGAGGCGCGAATGGACGCCAGTTTCGGCACCACGCCGCTCGCCATGAGCCGGGCCATCCGCCTGATGCGAAGCGGCCTGGTGGACGTCGAGCGGATCATCTCGCACCGCTTCACGCTGTCCGAGATCGACCGGGCGGTTGAGGCGATGGGCAGTCCGGAACGAAACAAGGTCATCGTCAACCCATGAAAGCCATCGTCAACACCGCACCGGGGCAGCTTGAGTTCCAGGATTTGCCGACGCCCGAACCGCACGCCGGACAGGTCCGCATCCACACCGTTGCCTGCGGCATCTGCGCGACGGATCTGGAGATGATCGCCGGATGGGAACGGACCGGCTTTCCCGCCGTTCCCGGACACGAGTGGTCCGGCACGGTGGACGCGGTGGGACAGGGTGTGGATGCGACCCTGGTCGGCCGGCCCTGCGTCGCCGAGAACGTTTTGGCCGACGGCAGCGAGGTTGGTTTTGAGCATCCCGGCGGGTACGCTGAGTGCCTTCTCACCGAAGCCGCGAACCTCCAGGTGCTGCCCGACGATTTCGACTTGAACGCCGCCGCGCTGATCGAGCCGCTGGCGGTCTGCGTTCGCGGCATGAACCGACTGGGCGAGTTCGACCGCGGCGGACCGGTGCTGGTGATCGGCGACGGGCCGATCGGGTTGATCCTGGTGATGCTGCTGCAACACCATGGAACGTCGCAGATCGTCCTGACCGGCGGGCGCGACCCGCGTCTGGCCCTGGCCCGGCAGTTCGGCGCCGCCCGGACCGTCAACTACCACACCGATCGCCTCGATCCCTCAGCCGGGAGAATTCCCACCAT
>JAAYCJ010000082.1 GCA_012729815.1 Phycisphaerae bacterium
CACAAGCCCGGGTCGGACGTGCTGTTCTGGAGCGGCGGATGGCGGCAGGGCGATCCGTCGCGTTCGACCCGCGTGCATCGGCGGCGGGCCCGCGTCAGCTCGTTCGAAGCCATCGATCAGATGGTTCTGAGGCTCGCCGACGGCACACGATTCCCGAACCTCAAGCACATCGTGATCGCCGGCCACTCCGCCGGCGGCCAGTTCGTCAACCGCTACGCCGCGGGCAATCGCGTCGAAGACCTCATCGCGCCATCGCGCGGCATCGACTTCCGCTATGTTGTCGCCAATCCGTCATCATATCTTTATTTCGACGGCGAACGGCGGATCGGCGGCGAAGGCGACCGCTTCGCCACCCCGTCCACGTCGGAGTGCCTGACGTGCCCCACCTACAACCAATACCGCTACGGCCTGGACCATCTGAATTCTTACATGGCCACGGTGGGAACCGACACTATCGCCGAGCAATACGGTCGGCGCCACGTCGTCTACCTCGTGGGCGAACTTGACAATCGTGACGAACTGTTCCTTGATCGCACGTGCCGGGCCAACCTCCAGGGCGCCCACCGCCTCGAACGCGCGATTATCTACTACAGCTATCTCCAGCACCACTTCGGCCCCGAGATCGCCGCCAATCACCACCTGGCGATCGTTCCGGAGACGGGGCACAATTCGTACCGCATGTTCGGTTCGGAACCGGGCCTTCGGTACCTCTTCGACCACGAGCCAGCCGACCGCGCCGCCTCGCCGGCGGCCACCAGCCGCCCGGCGGAGGCTTTGGCCTCGTGAACCTTGGACATCAACGAGAGTGAGAATCAGAGTCGTCGATATGATCGCTGATGGTCTATTACAAGTCGGGCTTATAGAATGACCCTTTCCTCCCGGTATTCCTTGATATTCAACGCTTTGTCCCTTAGGATTATTGTGCCACCAAAGGGAACAATCCCAATTGACGAGAACCCGCTGGGAGATGTTGTCGGCGGGCTGATTTCCAATAACCGGTTTCAGGAGGAAGCTGCCACATGACACAGTTCATCACCAAACTCGCTGAGATTTCGCGGCTGGATCAGGCCGAACGGATGCGTCTGGAGAACGTCGCCATCAAGTACGCGTTCCGCTCCAATGAGTATTACATGTCGCTGATCGACTGGAACGATCCGGACGACCCGATCCGCCGGCTGATCCTTCCGCACCCGGGCGAACTGGAGGAGTGGGGCCGTCTCGATCCGTCCGACGAAAAGGCGTATACGCGCATTGCCGGTTTGGAACACAAGTACAACTCGACCGTGCTCCTGCTGGTCAGCAACGTGTGCGGCGGGATCTGCCGATTCTGTTTTCGCAAGCGGGTGTTCCTGGACGGCAGCCGCGGCAGTGAAGTGCTCCGCGACCTTGACGCCGCGCTCGACTACATCCGGCAGCACACGGAGGTGACCAACGTGCTGCTGACCGGCGGCGATCCGCTGATGCTTACCACCGAAAAGCTCGACCGCATGATCTCTGAGCTGCGCAGGATCGAGCACGTCCGGATCATCCGGATCGGCAGCAAGATGCCCGCGTTCAATCCGCACCGCATCATCGACGATCCGGCGCTGCTGGAGATGATCAACCGCCACACCCTGCCCGATAGAAAGATTTACGTGATGACGCACTTCAATCATCCGCGAGAACTGACCGATGCCGCGATCAGCGGCTGCAACCTGCTCGGCCGCGCGGGCGCGCTGTTGGCCAATCAGACGCCGATGATCCGCGGAGTCAACGACAGGCCCGAGGTGCTCGCTGAGCTGTTTCGCAAGCTCTCGTTTGTCGGCGTGCCGCCGTATTACGTCTTCCAGTGCCGGCCCGCGGTGGCCAACAAGGCCTACGCCGTGCCGATCGAGGAAGGGTACCAGATCTTCGAGCGGGCCAAGGCCCTGGTGTCCGGCCTGGCCAAGCGGGCGCGGTTTGTCATGAGCCACGCCACCGGTAAGATCGAGATCATCGGCTTGGCCCACGACCGCGTCTACTTCAAATATCACCGCGCCGCCAACGACGGCGACAGCGGGCGTTTTCTCGCCTATCAGCGGAACGGCGACGCGTTCTGGTTCGACGATTACGAAGAGACCGTTCGCGACTATCCGGTCACCGAACCATACCGGCTCCACGGGCCCGAGTAGGCCCGCAGCGGCCCGGCGATCAGGATGTACCCGATGAAACCCTACTTTTGCCCACAGTGCGGCAACGACTATTCAGCGGCTGAGTGCCTCGACGAGGGCGGCCTTCGCCGATGTCCGGCGTGCGTCCGACCGCGGGTGCTGTTGGCGGGACACATTTTGATCGCGATCGGGTTGCTGATCCTGTTCGGTTCGACTATGATTCTTCCCCCGTACGTGCCGGCGGCTGGTATAATGATCGGAGGAGCGTTGTGCATCACGGGGCTGGTTCGCACCATTCGCCGTCGGCGTCGGCGCAGGGAGCATGACGGCGACGACGAGTTCGATCCCGACGACGACTACTGATGGGCCGATCACCGCTGAGGAGAAAGGGCAAGTCATGACCACCAAAGCCGTCATCTTCGATCTGGACGACACGCTGATGGCTGAAGGGCCGGCGTATCGCACGTGCTTTCTGGAGACCTGCCGGACCGCCCACGAGCATTATCAGATCGAGCCCGAGGAGTTGCTCGAAGCCCTTGGCCGCCACGCGGAACTGCTGTGGCGAAAGAGCGGGTTGATCGAGTACTGCCGCGAGATGGGCATCATCTGGTCGG
The DNA here is from genome assembly GCA_012729815.1 of Phycisphaerae bacterium. Lineage (NCBI taxonomy): Bacteria > Pseudomonadati > Planctomycetota > Phycisphaerae > Phycisphaerae bacterium. The sequence continues at coordinate 2,744 of JAAYCJ010000082.1, forward strand.
AGGGGCTATGGGGTACTTTCGAGGGCGATCAGCCGAACCTCAGGAGCCTCGCGGAGTGGGTTCCCGCGTACCGGGTTGAGGCGTGGTCGAAGGCGTTGGCGGATCACGGCGTGATCGATCTGTTGCTGGCGGAGGAACTGGCTGACGACTTTATCCGCCGCCGGCGCGAGTGCCACGAGTTGTTTTCGGAGGCGCTGGAGGTTTTGGATCACTGCCGGTCAAAGTACTCGCTGGCGATGGTCACCAACGGCGCACCGGACATCCAGATGGCCAAGGTCCGGGCGGCACGGCTCGAACCGTACTTCAAGAGCATTCTGATTTCCGGCGAAGTGGGCGTCGGCAAGCCGGACCCGCGCATCTTTCGGATGGCCCTGGAACAGCTCGGCGTCGGCCCGGAGGAGGCTGTGATGGTCGGCAACAGTCTGCAGCGGGACATCCGCGGGGCCAGAAACGCCGGCATCCGCGCGATCTGGATGCAGCTCGATGGCGTCAAACCCGACGACGACGTCGAACCCGACGCGAAGATCACCAACCTGAGCCAGTTGCCGGCGTTGCTGTAGCGGAGCATGTTCGGCTTGCGGTTCTGTACTACGCCAGGAGCCAATCGACAAACTCTGCGACTCGCCGCAGCCGTAGCGAATCACTTTGGAAAGGCGACTCCTTGCTGAATGCCCTGCAGATGAAACCTACCGGTTATTCACCGCCTCCGCCTCTTGGGCTTCCTTCTGCCTGAGCCCCTTCCTTCGTCTGAACACTACCGCGTTCAGGATCCAGAGAAGGAAGAACCAAGTCCCGAGCAGAAGCACGAGATTGATAGGAAAACCGAGGATCGTCGTCGGGCCGACGAAGTCAAGCCACGGGCCGTCGGGCGTGCTCCGCTGGAAGATGATGTATGGGACCGGCCATCCGTGGATGCGCGTGTTCTCACGAGGCGAGTACACGTAGTGAAACGTCAGCGCGTAAGCCAAGACCGAAACACCGACGCCTGACAGCACCGTAATCCACCAATAGCTCGAAGAGGTGTCGCGGTTGCGAAGAATGAGGTAGGGACAGACAATCGTGACGCCCATGAACATCAGAATAACAACAATCAGCAGTAGAGCCACGGTTCACCTTAAGCGAGGTTATAGCATACGGCGGGGATGGTCCTGTCGCAACATGGAATCCTCCTGTGAAAGACCCTGTCGTCCATCGCGCTCGATTGGCGGGTCAACCTGCCGCTTGGGGGCAGAACGACCCGCCCTACAGATACCGCCCGGACGCTGTCACCCGATGATCACCAGCGCCAGATACGGCACGAGGTTGAACAGGATGACCACCATCTTGAAGAATCCGAGCCAGCCGTAGATGACCACGTTGAAGGTCTCCCTTGATACGGGAAACCACCGGCTCTGCATCCGATAGGCCCAGTCGCCCGCGAAGGCGAGCATCAGGAAGCTGATGACCAGCAGCCCCGCGTTGATGATCGTGCACCACATGAAGAACGTCCGAAAGGTGGCGATGTCCATCGCATTCTCCTTCCCGGTTATTCCAGCATCGCGTCGTCCACACGGCGAAACAACCTTCTGGCACGCCACAAGCATGCAGGCCTCTGTTCGCCTATAGCTAACGTCGTCTCGCCCGAATATCAAGCGCCATCGGCAGCCGACGAAGATTACTGGCAGCACGGACGCACATGGAGTATCATGCAGATCAACGACAGGGGACATGGCATGAAGACCAGACACGCGGCATGTGTGATCGTTTTGGCCTCGGCCGCGACGGCGATGTTGTTGACCTGCGCCTCGGCTGATAAACCCGCCACGCTTCCCGCCCGGATCGCGCTGCCGGCGCCGCGGCAGGAGGGCCCGCTTACGGTCGAGCGGGCGATCGCCCAGCGGCGATCAGTCCGACGGTTCGCCGATCGGGCCGTGAGCATCAAGCAACTTTCACAGATTCTCTGGTCCGCTCAGGGCGTTACCGACCACCAGCAAGGGCTCCGAGCCGCTCCTTCCGCCGGTGCGCTGTATCCCATTGAGATGTACGTCGTTGCGGGGAATGTGGCCGATTTGGCTGCCGGCGTGTATCGTTACCTGCCGCGTGAGCATCGGCTGATGCGAGTTGCCTCCGGCGATCGGCGAAAGGCGCTTGTCGATGCGGCACTCGGACAGGGGAGTGTACGCAATGCCCCCGCCATTCTGGTTGTCAGCGGCGTCTACAGCCGCACCGCCGCCAAGTACGGCGAGCGGGCCGCCCGCTACGTTCACATGGAGGCTGGAGCGGCGGCCCAGAACGTCTATCTTCAGGCTGAGGCGCTCGATCTGGCCACCGTCCTTGTCGGCGCCTTTGGCGACAGGCAAGTCCAGGAGGCTCTGGAGCTTCCCAAAGACCACGAGCCTCTGGTGCTTTTGCCGGTCGGCTGGGAGGAATGAACTTTTCAGCGGCCAGCCGGTCTATATATTACGGAAACCTCTGTGGAGGACCGGACATGGCTCGATCGCTCGCTTTCGTAACGGTTGCGGCTTTGCTCTACGGCGCCGCGTTCGGCGACGGCATGGCCTTCACCCGCCCCACCGACGACACCTCCGTGCTTGAACCGCTGCCGGAGCGGACGCAGGCCGCCGCCATCGCCCATGCCGACGGCGTGCAGCGGATGATTATCACGGTCGATTTCGAACTCGACGA
>JAAYCJ010000083.1 GCA_012729815.1 Phycisphaerae bacterium
CGCCGCCGTAGCTCCGCCGCCCTCGGCGGAGTCTTCCTTCTTCATTCTGACTTCTGACTACTGGCTTCTGGCTTCTTTCCCTCCGCGTATTCCGCGTGCTCCGTGCAAGTCACTCCTGCCCGGTGATGGCGACCAGCGAGAGTATCGAGTGGCCATCGGCGTTGGACACAAAATCAATCTGGTCGATGGCGTTGTCCGGGTGCGGGTTCTTCCACGCGTAGACGTGCAACCCGATGTTGGCCAGCTCATTGATGCTCCGCCATCCGACGATCGTTTCCGTCCCGTCCACCGCGTTCCACCAGTCGCCGATGTTCTGACCGCCGATCAGCGGAATCACCTCCCGCTGATCGAGAGCCTTGGTGTAATGAACGACATACTTGCCCACCTCATCCCCGCACCACGCCGCCGCATGGAGAAAGTAGATCACCGACGCCTGCCGATGGCCAAAGTCGATCGAGACGGTGGTGGGAAAGTCCTTGACCCGGTTGCCGCCGCCAAGAATGACGCACGACTTCCCGCTGTTGGTCGCCGGATCGATGATATCGAACGGCACGCCCGTGATCTCCTGCCGCCCAAGCGGCAACACCCGCAGATCGTTGTTGCGACCTTGGTCCGTCCAGCCGCCCGCACCGTCATTGTCGACCTCGTCGCGAAACGCCATGTTGCAGTACGGCCGCAAATCGACCGTAAAGAACTTCCCGCCCGCCCGAAGCTCCGCGTCCCGGTCGGCCGTCACGCCCCCGAGATTGGTCAGAAGAACGTGCAAAGCAGCCTTCGAAGCCCCCACGATCTTGCCGTCGGCTGGACGCAACACGGTCACCACAAGCTGATCGCTTTCGCCCTGGCGGCGATGCGCGATCACGCCCGGCTCCGCCACCGGCGTCCAGCCGTTGGTCCGACGAACCTCGTAACGGGCCAACGCCGTGTCGTAGAGATCCATGTTGCTCAGCCCGTCCAGAAGACCCGCCTCCCGGTCAATCAGGGCCAAACGGATGATCTTGTCGGCTTCAATCACGTACAAATGTTCAGCCCAGCCGTCGGCATCGCCAAACTCCGGCGCATCGGCAATCGCAGGCAGCAGTTCTGCCCGCGAACTAAACGCCAGCAGCGAAGCCCCGCCGCCAACCGCGCGATCGGCCACCGCGGAAATCGCGGCCTCCGGAGCGCTCAACGGCATCCACAAAACCAGGTCCTCCGCCGACCAGACATGCTCGCCCGCCTCGGCCAGGTCGCTCATCTCCAATCCAAGCCGTCCGTCCAGATACCCTCGTGCCGCATCGTCGCCGACAAACCACACCCGTCGCGTCGGCCACGCCTCAGCCGGCGCACGAACCAGACGCTCCAGCAGCATGTCCGCCACCGGACAAATCCCGATCACCGGCTCGAGGTCCAACTGGCAAAGCCGGATCGAACCACGCCCTTCACGAACCTCCAGCAAAGCCGACCGGTCAAGCCGCTCCCCGCACTCCAACAGCGACCGCACGCGGCCCGCCTGCGGCTTGTAGTACGGATTCGACGCCACCGCACCCACCACCCGCATCGGATCGCCGCGGTCGTTCGGCCACCAGCTCAAGTCCTCAGCGACAAGATCGGCAAAAAGCGGATTGTCCGCCGCCATCGGCCAGACCGCTGGAACCCGCAAACCCGACTCAATCCGCACGCCGACCGGCAGCCACGGAAGGACCTTCTCCTGACCGAGACACAACACCGTCCGACCCTCGCGGACAAAGGCGAGAATAGCCTCGCGGGCCTCGACGACCCGTTCATCGAGTGATCCCCGCCCGATCACCAGCACATCAACGCCGTCAAGATCGCCAGGGTCTTCAACCGGTTTGACCGAAACGCCAAGAGCGGCAAGCGCTTTTCTCGTCTGACCCACCGGATCGTACAAACCCACCGTTTGCTTGGATTCCTCAGCGACCGCTCTGGCCGGGAAGATATCAAAGTCAAAACCGAGTGCATGAGTCGCGTGAGCCGGACCAGCCAACTCGATCTCGATCCGCCCAGCCCGCCGCCGATCGACCTCTGGCAGATCGAAACCCACCGGTACCTCCACCACGCCGCCTTGCCCCACGTCCGACCGGAACGGCGCGCGGGCCAGCACCTCATCGCCGTCCCTCAGCACCACCTCGCCCCGCATCAGCAGGTCGTCCATCGTGTCGTTGACCAGGCACACCGTCCGTGCAAACCGCGTCCCGCCGTACTGAGCCCGCGAACAATCCGGCAGAAACGCGAATCGCGGAGCCCTGAGCTTGGCGTACCGAAGCTCATGCTCGTTCAGATCGAAAGCGGGCAGATCGGCAAACAAAAAGTTGGCGCCTTGATGGCCGACCTGCGGAAACTTCACGCCGGGCCCGTCAAGCCGGTCCCACTGCACCGTCAAAAGGTCCGCCGGATCGCCCGGACCGTAACGCGGCGGCTTGTATCCCACCATCAACTCATAGCCGTGCCAATCGTTCGCCCCGCTGACCCCCATCCGCCGCCAGTGCGGAATGACCGCCTCCAGCGTCTCGTTCATGCCGCGATAGCCCATCTCAAACCCGTGCCCGAGCTTCCCGGTCATCTCAGCCAGTTCCTCGGTGAATCCCGGCCCGAGACTCTGCCGGCCCGGCGAGCCGAACTCGCCCCACTCCCCGATAAATAACGGCTTGGGCCGGCCCCGAGCCCACTCCGCCGGGTATTCCGCCGCGGTCAGCAGCGACCACGCCGGCAAACAGATGATCGGGTAGTGCGGATTGGCGATCGCAAACTCCGGACGCGGCTTGACCGTCCCATCCGCGCCATACAGGGCGTTGCCGTACGAGCGGTGGAAATCCACCGGCCGCGTCGGATCGAGCGCCTTGACCTGCTCCAATGCCCAGACCACCGTCTCCCAATGGCCGACCGGTTCGTTGCCCGCCGACCACATGATCAGACTCGGATGGTTCCGATCCCGCTGCACCCACTCTCGCAGCACCCGCCCCGCGTTCCGCTTGAACTCCTCGGTCAGCGGATTGTTCGGATGGATCCAGCCGTTCTGAGCCCGAATGAACATCCCCTCCTCGTCCGCCACGTCTAAAAAGACCTTCGACGGCTTGTCGTGCGGACGGATGACGTTCCAGCCGAACGCCTTGTAAAGCCGCAGCAGCGCCCGGACCGCCGGACGGTGCATCTTGATGTAGTCGCGCGAATAGAACGTCGTCGTCTGCTGATGAAAGTGGATGAGCTTCCCGTTGACGCGGAAATCCGCCCCGTCGATCCACGTCTCGACAAATCCGAACCGCTGGCGATGCGAATCGATCCGCTGGCCGTCACGCACGAGCCGCGTCTCCAGAACGTACAGGTACGGATCCTCCGGCATCCACAGGTGCGGATCGGGCCACGAAGCAGCCAGACGCACCACGGTCTCCTCGCCCCGAACGGGCCTCACCGTCTGCGGCCCAAGCGCCAGCGCGACCCTTCCGCCCCGATCGAGCACAACCGCCTCCGCGGTGACAGGAGCGTCCTCGCCGCCGTCGCTGACCACCGTCACATCCACCGCCAGTTCCTTGTTGCGGAAACTCGGCTGGCAGAACACCCGCCGCACCGCGACCACCGGCCGGGCCCGCAAATACAGATCGTCCCAGATGCTCGTGCGAGGACCGTACTCAGCCTCGATGAGCGTCTGGTGCCACGCCTCACCCCAGTGCACCTTGTGGTACCACACCCGAATCAGGATCTCGTTGTCCTGCCCGAACCGGCACGCCTCGGTGGCGTCGAAGGTAAATGCCGTCGTGTCGCCGCGGTGCCAGCCGATGCACTGCCCGTTGACGTAGGCCACGATCTCGTAGCCGGCGGCGGTGAAATCCAACTCGATCCGCCGATCCCGCCACGCCTCGGGGATAAAGACATTCCGCCGACACCAGAACTTCGCCTTCGTCCGATGGTCCGGCGCGTCCGGATGCTCCGGCAGCACCACCGTCCCCCACTCGCCATCCACGCTCGGCTGATCGTCCGTGATCACCTCAGGCTCCGGCGATTGCGGAGTCTCAAACAGATCCGGCCGCGAATACGGATCATACTGTTTGTCGTCGATCCATTGCCGGTCCCACACCCCGTTCAAACAGATCGCATCCCGCTCCGGCGTATCGCACAACGCCTCAACTGGATCGCCCGCCGCGCAGGTCCGAACCACCGTGTGCGGCACCGCGTGCGGCGGTCCGACCACCACCGACAGGTCATCCAGCTTGGCCCAGCCGTACACGCCGGTCGTGCACGTCACCACCAGCGCCACCCGCTCGCCCTTCCGCAGGTCGATCGCCTGAAGCGCCGCCACCTCGCCCACGTCCAGAACATTGACATTGTGCCCGGTGTAGCTGTACAGCACGCTGCCCGCCCCGTCCGCCAGACGAACGAACTTGAGCTGCACCCCCGCCCACGAATCCGCGCTGCACCAGAAACCGATCTTGCCCCGCAAGGCGTAACAATCGGTCCGACCGGCCGTAAACACCAAAGCGCTGGTGCCCGCGTCCGTGTTCGCCCCACGAAGGATCGGCCCGGATCGCAGCGATACGTTGTTCTCGCCCCAGTACCCGCTCTCCGCCTGGCCCGACCACGCAAGCAGTTCATACGTTGACCAGTCCTCAGCCGCCGACCACGCCGTCTGGTACACGCCCCACGAGTGCCCTCGCTCGACCACCACGGGATTGCCCTCGACCGACCCGTCGGCGACGCCCGTCCACCAGCTCAAATGCGACTCGGTTTCGATCTCGACGCCGCGGACCGCGCCAACCAACGCAAAGACCACCGTCAACGCACCAATACCGCCGAGTCGCCGATAGCGCATGAACAAGACTCCTTTGTGCGTCAGGACCTATTGCCCTGGCGGGTAGAAGTAGAGGGTGTAGATCGGACCGCCAAACTCCGAAACGTCACACCACTTGACCGACAGGTCGTTGTAAAGAACGTTGCCGCCCTCGCAATCGAGCGTCGACATCGACGAACCGAGCGGATGATTCGAAGTCAGCCAGGAGGTGTAGTAAAAACTCACGCGGTCGCTCGCGATGAAGGTCCACGGATCCGAGTTCGCGCCGCTGGCCGTCCGGCCGACCATGCTGTGATGCTCGTCGTTCTCCCACGACCAGTCGCTCCACGACCAGACGAAGTAGGAAACCTTGTTGGCCCACCCGGACCCGTCGACCGGCTCGCTTGTCGATTCGATCGGAAAGCTGGGACAGTACATCACCCGGCTGTTCTTGAGGTAGTCGCGAATCAGCCCGGTCCCTTCGGGACGATTGGCCTCCAGTGTCTCCCAGTGCCGCACAATATAGACCAGATACCAGAGCCCCTGCCCGAGGTGAGTGCGAACCCAGCGCTTCGGATACGCCCCGTTGTGATCGTTGCCGTAAATGCTCACCCCAATGCCCATCGTCCGCAGATTGGCCGCGCAGATCGCCCGCCGCGCCTGCTCCCGCGAACGCGCCAACGCCGGCAGCAAAACCGCCACCAGCACCGCGATGATCGCGATCACCACCAGAAGTTCAATCAGCGTAAAACACTTGGATCTCAATGCACGCACGATTTGGTCACCTCTTCCCGGGCTCCGCGCTGGTAAACCCGACGACCAGTTCCCCAACGACCGGAGCGGGAATCTCCGGCAACTTCCCGTCCATCAACTCCACGAGCGCCCGAACCGCCGCGACCGCCACCTGCGGCTCCGGCAGCGACACCGCCGTCGGCGGACGATCCACCAGCTCGAACTCCCAAGCCGACGCAAAATGGCATACCGACAGGTCGCGGGGAACGTTCAAACCGCGCAGCGAAGCGGCCCGCAGCATCCCCTCCTGAAAACCGCGATGATACGCGATCACCGCCGTCACCGGCTCCGACAAATCGAGAATCCGCTCCGCCATCGCCGTCGGCTGCGGCGGCCGAGGTCCTAGATACAGCGCCGACGTGTCCAGCCCACCCGCGACCAACTCGTCGCGGATGCCCGCGAACCGGCCCGTGGCCGAATAGTGCGGTGAACCGTAACCCGCATACGCGATCCGCCGATGGCCCAGGTCGATCAAATGACGGGCCAGCATCCGCCCGTGACGATACTCGTCACACACCACCGAAACCGGACACTCGCCCGGATTGCGATTCATCCACACCACCGGCGCGCCAAGACGCGCCAGGTGGTCGTCCACCTCCTTGGGCGCCAGCCCTCCCGTCGGCAATCCCAGCACCCCGTCAACCGCCGTCTCCGAGAAAAGCCGCGGCGGCTCAATGAACTCGTCACCCGCCTCAGCCAGGTGAAGCGGCTCAAACACCAGCGAATACCCATGCTCCGCCAACTCGTCTGTCGCCGCGTCCAGATACCCGTTGTTCGGCGAATAGACCGAACCCTTCGGGCCGTACTGGACCACGCACGCCGCAATCCGGTTGAACCGACCGCACCGCATCGCCCTCGCGCCCGCGTGTGGATAATAACCGCACCGCCGGCCCGCCTCGATCACCCGCTGACGCGTCGCCTCCGCCACAAGCCCGCTACCACGAAACACCCGCGATACCGTGATCGGGCTCACCCCCGCCAACTCCGCCACCCGATTCCGATTCATCGCCTTCATCAGCCCACCAGAGGGCCAACCGGCCCATTGACACCCAGTATACCAAGAATGACCACGTGGTCAAGAAGAAAATGGTCACGTGGTCATCAGCGGGCAACAAGAAACTGGTAATTTCCGCAAATATCTGTAATGCCAGCCCTTACAGACTGCCGGCTCAGAAACCGGTATCAATCAGACGGCGGAACCATCGGCGCGGCCTTCAGGCGAAAGGCCGCACTACTGCCCGCCGTGCGATCAAACGGCACGTCAACGGTCAGATCCCACCCACGCGGCGGTGCCGAGGCCTCCTGGCGATAGTCGAACAGCATGAACTCAGCGGTCGAGTGCTCAACCCCAAGACCACGACCATCGGGACCGCCAACAACAAACGGTGTCGCGCCGCGCCCGGCGGCAACGACTCGGCGGTCCACCTGCTGCGGCAGAGGCTGATTATTGAAAGCCCCGCCGGCAAGTTCCTTGCTCAGGTACACGTAGTACCGCAGGCAAACGAACTCCTCGGCCGCAACGTCGCGCAGCACATCAGCCCGCATCATCAACAACACGCGACCGTCCGGCCGAAGCACGATCTCCTGGCCCGCTTGCAGGTAATCATAAGTCCCGTCGATCAGAATCACCTTCGACCCGTCCGGCAGTTCGGTCATCCGCGTCTGGACGGTGGTGTTGGCGGGCAAATGCCAGTTGCTGTTGCACGGACCGAAAACCATCCGCTCGACAACGCAACGCCCGTCAACCCGCCAGTCCGTAATGTTCCCTTGCGAGTCGACCGTCAAAGACGTCGGACCGGCGCTGACCGTAACCGGCTCGCCGACCACCGCAAAGTCCAGCGGAAGCTGAGGCGGCGCCTCGCGAACCACCGCCATTTCCTTCCGGTCCAGCCACTCCGGAAACGCCGCCAACCCGGTAATACCCAGAACAAACGGCACGCCGTTGTCCTCGCTGACCAGATCGATCGCGGCGATTGCCTTCTCCGGCTGCGGATTCCGCCACGCCTGGACGTACAGCGTGACCGGGCTGCGCATCGCGTTCGCCCCGCTCCACCCAACCCGCGCGCCGGGCAACTCCGACGGACTCGCCCACCAATCCAGAACGTGAACTCCGCAGCGGACCTCAACGTCCTCAGCCGAACCGTCCGCATACCGAACCACGTAGCGCCAATTGACCGACTTATTGACCGACTTGCCTTGCCCGATCCATGCCGCGCCGTGAAGGAACGCCAACCCAACCGCCGTCCGACCCACCGGTACGCGCACCGACCGCGGCAGTTGATCCTTCAGCGGTCCGCCCGCCAGAATCACCGCCTGGTTCGGCGGCTCCGAAATGATATGGAACGGAATGCCCGCAAAAAGGTGCCTGCCCGTCGGCAACTGCCGCATGTCATTGCCGCCCTGATCCGTCCACCCGCCCGCTCCGTCGCCCGCCTGATCGTCGGCAAGACCGCGATTGGCCACACCGCTCAGATCGATGACAAACGCCGCCTCATCGCCGATCGCGTCCAACGCCTGCCAGCGACTCGTCAATCCCAGATTGGTCAAAACCGCATGGCCGACCCGCCGGGCCCGCGGCGAACGGCCGTGCAGCCAATCGATCTGATCGATGTAAATGGCCCCGTCGCCCAAAACCAGTTCCTGGAGCAGCGCCGGATCCGTCAACGCCCTGGCCCCCGAAATGCTCATCAGGTCCGCCCCGATCTCCTCCGGATGCGAAACCACGTCAAAACCGTCATCCTGCCAGCACAGATCCGAATTGCCCAACCCTTCCGTCAACAGACCCGCCTGCCCGCGAACAACCTGATGACCCCAAACCGGATCCCACGTCAACCCGGGCAAAAGATCCGTCAACACGTACTCCGCGCGAGCGGGAAGATCGTGGATGTACAGCCGGCCGCCACGCTGCACGAATGCCTTCAGCACACCAAAGACGCCCTCGCCGCGTTCGACCGCTTCGCGGAAAAGCCGCCCGCCTCCGGCGATCAACACGTCACAGCCCTCCAGCGACTCCGGCGATACCTCAGCCAAAACCGTCATCTGGTCCGTGCGCTGCCGGATGAACGAAACCAAACCCTCGTCCGCCCACACCGCGACCCGCGGCCTCCGACCGCTCGCCGCCGCCCGCTCAACCGCATACCGAACCGTCCGCCGCAACACCTCCGCCGCCATCGGCTCGGCCTCAAACTTCTCCACCACCTTCAACTGCGTCGCCAGCCAGCTTCCGCGACCGCGAACCAGCTCCACAAACGACGTGCCGTTGTTGCCGAAACCGCCATCGGCCAACACGCGAAACGCCCCCTCCTTCGGCTTGGCGAACATGTGCTCGCAGACCGCCAGATCGGAACCCCACCATCGCAAATCCTCATCGCCCACCGCCCACGGCGTAGACCAGATCGGATGGCCCGCCGAACGGACGAAGTTCACCGCGTGCGCCTCGGCACTGCTAAACAAAACCAGGTCCGGCGGGCAGAACGCGCGACCCTGATACAGCGAAACCACCACGCCACCCGCCTCGACGAACCGGCACAGAGCGGGAACGGCATCCTGCAACTCAGAATCGCCCGATCCCTCGCCGACAACGATCGGCCCGGCATCAACCGGCGGATTCCGCAGCATATCGAGACTCGCCGGAACGACCTTGACGCCCAACGCCTCCAGAGCGTCAGCCGTTCGGTTGCCCTCAGGTTCATACAGCAGAACGGTAACGTCCCGCAACGCCGCCTCGACGGCCGGACGCGGAAAGACACGATACGTCTGATCGACCGCATCGACGACTTCGCCGCCTTCACTGAGCGTAAGAACAAAACTCACAGCCGTCGGTTCCGACACCTCGGGAAACGCCAGCGTCCGATCCAGACGCTGCCGCCCGGCCGGAGCAAGCTCGAACTCCTCCTCGCCCTCGTCGAGCACCCGCTCGCCCATCTTCAAAGCCCAGGCGAACCGCAGCCGCCGCGACGATAGCGAATCGTTCATCGCCATGATCCGCCGCTCAACCGAACTCCCGCCATAGAAATGCGCGTTGACGTCGCGAACCACCAGCGCGATCGGCCGCATGCCGCGGCGATGAAAGTCCACGTACGGCGGCTCGTAGTTGAGCTGCTCGAACATCGTCCACGGCGCGATCCCCGCTACCCCCGTCCACCGATGCCCCTCAATGCAACGCTGAATGATCTCGCCTCGCGCCCCGCGCCGCGCCGCCCAATCCAAATACGCCCGGTCGCCCGCCAGAATCGCCAACGGGTCGCGCATGTCTATCCAATCCGTTGAAAACTCGCCGATGTACACCGGCTTGCCCCGCAACGGCAGATCGCCGACTTCACGATAGTCCTTGCGCACCGGCATCGACTCGAACCAGTACGTCGACTCCGGATACATCGGCTGATTGTAGTTCCACCAGGCATGAATCCCAATGATCGGCAGCACCCCGCCCAGATCGCCGTCGCCCTCAGCCGTGTACGGACGGCTGTCGTCAATCGCCCGAACCTCCTCGTAAATGCTGGCGAGAATCCCGTCCGTGATCCGGCCCGAACCGTCCAAACCCACCTCATTCGAAAGCGACCAGATCACGATCGAAGGATGATTCCGAAGCCGCCGAACCGTCTGACAGATGTGCCGCTGAGCCGTCTCGAAAAAAAGCTCCGTCTGCAGCGCGTTGTGCTGGTGCGAACCGTTCAACGACGACTCGCAGACCAGCAGCATCCCCGTCTCGTCGGCTATCCGGTACCACTTGTTCGGCCGGACCGCGCAGTGAAGCCGAACGATCTGCGCCCCGCCGCGACGCACCAGGTCATAAACGCCTGCCGGATTGAACGCCTCTCGCCCGCCTTCGCTATAGTGCAAACTCGTCCCGCGCAGAATAGTCGGCACGCCGTTAAGCCGAAACCGCTCCCCGTCCACCCGAAACTGCCGATAACCAAACCGCACCCGCTCCCGATGAACGACTTCACCCCTCGCATCCCGCACCGTCGCCGCCAGGTAATAAAGCTGCGGATCGTGCGGCCACCAGAGCCTCAACCGCTCGGCCACCTCAACTCCAGCCGAGATAGCCGTCTCCTCGCCAACCGCCACATTGCACTCAACCGGCTCAAACCGCAGAACCTCATTCCCCTCAACGTCCGTCACCGCCAACTCGACCGCGCCGTCAAAGCCGCCCTCCGCCGAACCATTCTCCACCAACACCTCCGCCCGCAGCCGATCCGCCTCCACCTCCGGAATCGCGTAGATATCCGCCACGCGAACCCGCGGAAAGATACAAAGCGTCACGTCATCCACAATCCCCCAGTACCAGGTGTGAACGCTCGTGCTCGGCCCGACAAACGCCTTATCGCCCAAACTGTGATCCTCCGGCAAAAACCGAACCCCCTTGCCGACCGGAACGCCCGAAACCCGGATGCTCTCCGCGTCGCCGACCCGAACCGCCAGCTCGTTCTCGCCCGCCTGAAGGAAATCGCCCGCGTCAAACTCAAACATCGTGCAGCCGCCGAAGTTCCGCCCAACCTCCCGACCGTTGAGAAACACCGTGCACGTGAAATTCACCTTCTCGAACCGCAAAACGTACCGCCGATCGGCCGACACCTCCCCCAGCTCAAACACCCTGCGATACCACACGAACGGACCGATGTTGCCGTTCTGCACTTCGGGAATCGTGGTCGTCTGCCAGGCCTCTGGCTTCTGGTTCTCCACAACCTCACGCGCCTTGTCCCACCGGCCGTTCAAACAAATCGACACCGTCTCGACCGCCGACGCGGAAGAGACCACAACGCCAACCCACAGGCATACCACAATGGCTCGAACCGAAATTCTCATCAGAAAGGTCCTTTCGCTGATCGCAGGTCTACAACGGAGGCAGATAGTATCCGGGCGCGGCAAACCGCAACTGGTAGCCCGGCCAATTGCCCCAGTACCACCACCAGCCGCCCTGCAACGCGTGAAACTCCGCGGCAAGTTCATCGGGAATGTCAATCGGCCAGAACGTCGCCGACCCGTCCGCCAACAGCACGTTGCTCCCCGTCCGGTGACAGGTGTTCCAGCAGTGAAAACTCCCGCAGTTCCCGGGGCTCGTCGATTCGAACGCCACCACCCAGTGACTCGTCGAAAAACCCGTATGCGCGCCCGCAGCCCCGAAATCGCTGTCGCTCGCCGAATAACCCTGATAGCCCGACGCCCCGCCTGCCCCAAGGCGACCGAAACCGTAAAGCATCTGCCCGTAAGGCGCCGAACTGTTGGGGCCATAGTACATGGAGTTATAGCGAAAACCATATCCCTCTCGGCCCGGACACTTGAGAATCTCCGGAACCACCCGGTCGAAATCCCACGCCTCCTGATCCGCCGCACTCGTCGGATCGTACGACCCATATCCCATATACGGCAGCAGCGCGTGATACCACCGCTGCCAGTGATCGACGAACGCCGCCGGATACCGCCCTGACGTGTCCGTCATGTAATTCTGCAACCCCAAACCCACCTGACGCATCTGACCCAGACACGCGATCCTTTGTGCCTCAGCCCGCGCCGTGCTCAACGCCGGCAACAGCATGCTCACCAGCACCGCGATGATCGCCACCACCACCAGCAATTCGATCAGCGTAAACGATTTCGAATCTCGCATTCCGAATTCCGAATTGGCGGAAAGTCCTCTATGCCCACTCATGGTCGCACTCTTCCTCAATCAACAATCGGCAATCCCTTCACGATCATGCGCCGTCTACGGCTTCACGTCCTTCTCAATCCACACCATCGCCACGCTCAATCCATCCATCTCCACCGGAACCACCACCGGATCGATCTCCAGCCCCTCCGCCTCGAACGCCAACGCCCGCGTCCCGGCCGCGTCGATCATCACGCCGCCAACCCGACCGACCGACTTGGCCCTCTCGTTCTTGTCCAGCCGCACATCCGTGTCCAACGTCACCGCCCGCGGCTCCTCCGACTTGTTCACCACCAGAACCGCCCAATGCTTCCCGCTCTCCGTCGCGATCGCCTCCAACCCCTCATCCGTCCCAGCCACCTCGCACGCACGACCGCCCAACACGTTATTCGCGTACCGGTACAACTCACCCGCCGGCCTCACCTGACCCTCCAGCGACACCATCCCATACGCCCCTTCGTCGATGTGCCACGACGTCGCATGGTCGATCCCTCCGCGGATCAGGTGGTTAAACACGCTACCAAACCACACCGCGCCCACGTGGTCCTTCATTCGCGGGTCCGCGTCCTCCCAGTTGTAGTTGATATTGAACTCGCCCAGCAGCAGCTCCGTCTTGCGCCCCGGTCGAAGCCGATCCACCAGCTCCCTCACCGCCCGCGCGTCGCGGCCGAACTCCGGCGTCCGCTGCATCACCGCCGACGTCGGAACCCGCCGCAGCCCGATCGGATATGTATGCCACGTCACGCAGTCCAGAAGCGCCGGATCGACCCCGTCCACGTACGCGATGAAGCTCTTGAATATCCCCATGTGGCACTCGCACGGCGTCGGACCCACCAGCTTGAACGCCTCGTCCACCGCCTTGATCGCTTTGGCCGCCGCCACCCAAAGTCGCCACTTCGTCTCGATCCGACCTCGATCAAATTCCTCCCGAAGCCCCTCGTTCAGCGGCTCCCAGTACGTGATCTTCACCCGGCAGCGGTCCTTGATCAGCCGCGCCAGCTCGCCGCAAAATCGCCCGTACTCGCTCACCGCCTCGTCCGTCTTGCCCTCCGCCAGAATCGCCCCGACCCACACCGGCACATTGGGAATATTCAGGCAGTACACCGTCTTCCCATCCGCGTCCCACGTAAAACTCCCAAAACCCTCCAACACCCGATCCGCCGCCACCGTCCGATTCTCCTCGTCCGACAGCCACCGATACAACCCCCCCTGGTGAATCCGCACGAAACGAAAACCCGTCTCCGCCATGTAGCGGCCAAACGCCTCGCTCCGATGCTGCTCATCGCCCGGCGTCCGGAAAATGTTCGACCCGAAAACCCCCGGACTGATCGACTCCGACACCGCCACGTTCCACTGAACCCGAAGCCAAGCCGGTTTCGCCTCCGATACCGGCGACTCACCCCGAACCCAGCATGCACAGGCCACAACGCACGCCACAACCACGCCAAGATGCTGTCTCATCGGCAACCTCATATCCAACCTACTCAAACCTGTGGAGTTCGTTGAACAACTCCTCCCACCGCTGCGCGTCGTTATACGACTTCGGCCTCAGCTCCTCGACGGCTCCGTCATCGATCGAGGTGACGTGCCCGTCGAAAAAACATACGTTGACGCTCCCCGCGTGCGCGCCGGCGAACGAAAGCGCCCACGACGGCGGTACGTAATCGATCGCCAGAACCCGTGTCGGAGCAGTCTGGTCCAGCCTGCTTTCCAGAGTGAAACAATATGTGCTCTCCATGTTCCGCCACTGGCAGTTGCTCCAGTAAACCTCGCTGTCATTGCGCTGCGTATACGTGTCATCCTCGTGGCGAGCCATTGTCGGGCATACCAAAACCATCCCAGCCGCAACGTACCTCAGCCCGTACAGCTTTCCGTAGTTGCGCCACCCGTAATGAGGCGCCACGCCGGTCAGCGCCCCATCATGAACCCGAATCGTGTCCTGGATCTGCGTGTACGATGCCCACCACCAGTCGATGACGGGAATCCATTCATGATGCTCCTGTGCATAAAGGGCGGTTCCCACATAGACCTGCTTGAGATTGTTCAGGCACACCGCCCGCCGGCTCGCTTCTCGGGCACTCTGCAGCGCCGGCAGCAGCACCGCCACCAACACCGCGATGATCGCCACCACCACCAGAAGCTCGATCAACGTGAACCCGCGTCGTTTCATACCGGCCTCTCCGACTTCTCCGGAACGATCGAGGGATTGGCCACGATCCGCCCTCGCAGCGAAGCCGTCGGAACCCGCTGATCCGACGCGATCTTTCGCTCCAGAAGATCGAACGCCAGCTTCCCCATCTCCCACGCGGGCAGCCCGACGTACGAAACCCCCAAAGCCTCCAGCGACCGGCTCCCCATCCACCCCACCGTCACGGCGGCCACGTCGCTCCGCCGCAAACCCAGCCCCTCAAGAAGGTTCAGGCAGTACAGCAGTTGCGTCTCC
>JAAYCJ010000084.1 GCA_012729815.1 Phycisphaerae bacterium
ATGGGGCGTCTGGCGGGCTGGCAGGTTGAGGTGATCTGATGGAACGAAACGCGAAGGCGATATCGCAGCAGGGACGGCTGGAGGAAATCCGAACGCGGCTGGCGCGAGCGGGCGAGGTCTCGGTGGCTGCATTGGCGAAAGAGTTTGCGGTCAGCGAGATGACGGTGCGGCGGGACGTGGCGGTCCTCGAGGAGCAGGGCGAGGTGGTCCGCACGCACGGCGGGGCGGCCTCGGCCCGGCGTCTGACGTTCGAGTTCACGTTCCGCAGCCGACAGCACGAACGGGTGGAGCAGAAGCGGGCGATCGCGGCGAAGGCGGCGGAGTCAGTGCGGGACGGGCAGGCGATCATCCTGGATACGGGCACGACGACGCTGGCGATTGCACGGGCCCTGCGCGACCGTCGCGATCTGCGGGTGATCACGACCTCGCTGGCGATTGTCTCGGAGCTGCAGTTCTCTCGCGGGATCCGGACGATCCTGCTGGGCGGTTTTCTGCGCGAGGGATCGCCGGACCTGCACGGTCCGCTGACCGAGCAGAACCTTTGCGGTTTCTCAGCCGATCAGGCGTTCATGGGGGCCGACGCGATTGACGCCGACGGAGCGGTCTATACCGACGATCTGTCGGTGGTGAACCTGGACCGAACGATGGCGAAGGTCTCCGGCCGGATGACGATCGTGGCGGACAGCAGCAAGCTTTCGCGGCGGGCGATGTGCCGGATTCTGCGGGCCGGCGAGTACGGCCGGCTGATCACGGACTGGGAGGCCGATGAGCAAATGGCGAAGAAGCTGGCCAAGTGCGGCGTGGAGGTGATTCGCGCGCCGCGCAGCCGGTGCTGACAACAGCGCGCGTCCGAAGGACGCGAAGAACAGGAGCTCGACATGCAGGCAAGTTCGTTGAGGTTTTCGCGGCTGTTTGGAAACGGGCGGCCCGTGGTGGTGGCGATCGACCACGGGATGTTTGACGGGCCGATCGAGGGAATGGAAGACATCGCCGGGACGGCGAAGCACATCTGCCAGGACGTGGATGCGGTGCTGGTTTCGCCTGGTGTGCTGGGCGTGCTTGGACCGCAGACGTTCGGACGGCGCGGCGGACCGCTGGCGATCGTGCGGATCAACTGGGGCACGGTGTACTGCTTTTCGTGGAACTACACGTCCGGCGAGACGGTCGAGGCGTATTCGGTGAAGGATGCGCTGCGGCTTGGCGCGGACGCGGTGCTGGTCTCGCTGTCGCTTCGCACGGGCAGCGAGGCGCGGGACGCGGCGAACGTGGCATTGTTTTCACGGCTTTGCCGCGAGGCGCACGACTACGGTCTGGTGGTGATCGGCGAATACTTCCCGGTGGACTATCCGAAGCTCAGCGCGGCGGAGGTACACGAGGAGGTGAAGATCGGCTGCCGCGTCCTGGCGGAGCTGGGCGCGGACGCCATCAAGTCGTACCACACCGAGCGGTTCGTTGAGGTCCGGGACGGCTGTCCGGCCCCGATCCTGACGCTGGGCGGCAGCAAGTTCCCGCGTGAGATCGACGCCTTGAAGCTGGCTGAGCGGCAGGTGCGGGACGGATCGGCGGGCGTGGTGTTTGGAAGAAACGCCCTGCAGGCGAGAGACCCGATCGCGTTCCAGAAGGCGCTAATTGAAGTGGTGCGAAACGGGATCGGCGCGGAGGATGCGGCAGGCAAACACGGAATCGAGATGAAGGAATACCACGGTGGGTAAGGCGCGAGTCGGTAAATCTGTCTACGCTCGTTGTAAGCGTTACGAGGACGGCCGCTACGGAGCGGCGGTGATGGGTGTCTGGGGATGGGGCGGATCGAGCCATTACCGAACGGAACGGCTTACCTACGAGATCGAAAGCGATTACTGCGAATCGCTGGCCGTACGCCAGTCGCAGGATAATGGAGCGAGTTTCAGCGAATTTGAGACATTCTCGCAGACAAACCCCAAGCAAGGTGGATTTGAACGGGAAGACTTGTGGTTCGCGGTCTGTCATGATCCGCTGCGCGATCACGACGTACGATTCGATTTTCAACGGCTGTTCCGGGGGACGGGGCCGGAGGCGCTGGCGGCGCACTTTCAGGGAAAGGAAGCCCTCTTTGATCACGGCTTGTATTGCATTTCACGCGATAGGGGTCGGACCTTCAGTGCTCCGCGCCTGCTGAAGTTTGAGGAGGGCGATGACTTCGACGAGTCGGATTGGGGCCGGACCGGTTATCTTACGAAGAACCAGATGTATGGGGGATACACGGCGATTGTGACTCGGGCCGGAAAGCTAGTGTATCCGTTTTGCGTGGAGGAGAAGGTCAAAACCGGAACCGGCGAACAGACGACTTGTGCGGTGCGATGCATGATCGGGACATGGGATGAACCCGCGGCGGATTACCGATGGGAGATATCCAGTGCGGTCGCGGTCCCGTTGGAATGGTCGGGCCGCGGGCTCATGGAGCCGACGATCGCGGAACTGACCGACGGCCGGCTGGCGATGGGGCTTCGGGGCAGCACCGCGATGTGGAAGGCGTATGACCCGGAGGGAAGGATCACGGTGACCGAACCTGGCCGCCACTGGCTGGCGGTCAGCGAAGATGGCGGATATCGGTGGGGGCCGGTGCGAGACTGGCGTTACGCCGACGGCGAGCAGTTCTATTCCCCCAGCACGTTCTCGCGGCTGTTGCGGCATTCTAACGGAACACTCTACTGGATCGGGAACATCTGCCCCGAACCTCCGGAGGGAAACATGCCGCGCCATCCGCTGGTCATCGCTGAGGTCGATGAACGCGGGCCGGGCCTGGTCAAGGAGTCGGTGACGGTGATCGATACGAAAGGCGAGGATGAGCAGGTCGAGAAACGGTTCCAACTGTCGAACTTCAGTATCCTGGAGAACACGGAGACCGGAGCGATTGAGCTGTACCTGACTCGATACGGCGAGTCGCCGGAACACTGGCTGAAGGCGAATGCGTACAAGTATGAGATTGAAGTATCAAAGAGGCGATCATGAAATCAACGAAAAGCGCCATCCGGGTGGGTGTTGTGGGCGTGGGACGGGGTCAGGGCTTCGCCCGCGGCGCGGGTCCGCACCTGGGCATGGAGCTGGTGGCGCTGTGCGACACGTGGGAGGAGCGGCTGCTCAAGGTCGGGAAGGAGCTGGGGGTCAGCACCTATACCGATTACGAGAAGTTCCTCGAACACGAGATGGACGCGGTGATCCTGGCCAACTACTTCCACGAGCACGCCCCGTTCGCGATCAAGGCGCTGGGCGCGGGGCTGCACGTGATGTCGGAGACGTCGGCGTGTTTCACGCTGGGCGAAGGGGTGACGCTGATCGAGGCGGTGGAGAAGTCGAAGAAGACGTACATGTTCGCTGAGAACTACCCGTATATGCTCTTTAACCAGGAGATGCGCCGGCTGTATCAGTCGGGCACGATGGGCGAGTTTCAGTACGGCGAAGGCGAATACGTCCATCCGATGGGCGCGGAGGACGCCAACCGCATTTCCTGCGGCGTGAACCACTGGCGGAACTGGCTGCCGTACATGTACTACAACACGCACGCGCTGGCCCCGGTGATGTTTGTGACGGACACCTGGCCGGTGAAGGTGAACGGTTTCGTGATGGCCGCTGACGAGCGGGATATGGTGCATTACGGCAAGACCGCCCACCGACAGGATATCAACTGGGCGATGATGCTGCGGATGGACAACGGAGCGATGGTCCGCCTGATCGGACTGGCCATGCGCGGGCACGGCAACTGGTATCGCTTCCACTGCATGCGGGGATTGATGGAGAATCTGCGGACGGGCAATCGCAACATGGTTCGGGTGTGGCGCGAGCCGTTCGATATGAAGAAGGGCGAGCTCCAGGAAACGATCTACGTTCCGAACTTCCCAGCTGGACACGAAGCGGCGGCCAGATCAGGCCACGGCGGCGGCGATTACTTCATGAATCACCACTTCGCCGAGGCGATCCGCAGCGGCAAGCCGCCGTACCTGGACGTGTATCGCGGCGTGGCGATGTCGATCGCGGGGATCCTGGCTTACCGGTCGGCGCACAACAACTCGAACACCATCGATATTCCTGACTTCCGCGATAGGTCGCAGCGGAAGCAGTACGTCAACGATCACTGGAATCCGGACCCGGCGCGACACAAAAAGGGTTATCCGCGGCCGAGCGTGCTGGGCGACCTGAAGCCCAAGGGCCTGACCTACGCCCGCAAATGCTGGCGTGAGGCGGGATACCAAGGCGAGTAGAGCAATACAGGAGACCAACCGATGGGCATCACGCTTGGATTCGTCGGCGCCGGTTCGTTCGGCAGCCGCTTCGTGCCGCTCTATCAGGACCATCCGGAGGTGGAACGGATCGTGCTGTGCGATCTGAAGCCGGATCTGCTGGAACGGCAGGCCCGTGAGTTTGGGATCACCGAGACGTGCGGTTCGCTGGATGAACTGCTGGCTCGCGACGACGTGGACGCGGTGGCGATCTACACACAGCATTGGCTGCACGCCGAGCAGGCGATCGCGGCGATGAAGGCGGGCAAGCACGTGACGACGGCGGTGCCGGCGGCGTACTCGATCGATCAGTGCCAACGGCTGGTCGAGACCGCAGTGCGGACGGGCCGGACCTACAGCGTCCAGGAGACCAGCGTGTATTATCCAGGCGTGGCCTACGCGCGGGAGCGGTATCGCAAGGGTGATTTCGGCTACATCACCTATGCCGAGGCGCGGTACTTTCACGACTGGAGCCACGGGATGGAGGAGGTGCATCGCCGGCGTTACGGACCCGGCTGGGAGCAGCACGCGGGCGAGCCGCCGATGCAGTACATCACGCACAGCACGAGCTGCATCATGTCGGTGACCGGAGCGCACGCGACGGAAGTATCGTGCCTGGGCTATTCGATGCCGGGCGACGAGATCTACGACTCGCGCAAGCCGCACGGTAACAGCCAGTCCAATCAGGTGGCGATGCTGAAGATGAGCGACGGGTCGATCGCCCGGATCGCTGAGTTCCGCCGCATCGCCCACACCGGCGAGGTTGCGGCCAGCTACTACGGGACCAAAGGTTCGCTTCAGTGCGATCCATACCAGTGGTGGGACCTGCAGGGCTCCCGGCCGGTCGAGTTGAGCCGCTTCCACAATCCGCTGCCGGACAAGTTGGTCAAATACGTCTTCGGCGGCCACCAGGGCTCACACCCGTACCTGGTGCACGACTTTGTCAGCAGCGTGGTCAACGGCACGGTGCCCGAGTGCAACGTATGGGCGGCGGCGCGGCACAACCTGCCGGGCCTGGCCGCGGTAGAGTCGGCCAAGCGCAGCGGTGAGTGGATGAAGGTTCCGGACTTCGGCGATCCGCCGGCGGCGCCGGGCGAGAAGCCGGGTGTCCGGCGGATCGACGACGGATTCTTTCAGAAGCATTGATGGAAACCAGCGGCGAGGAAGAAGCCATGGGCACTGATCGGGCGGAACTGGCCAGAGCGGCGATCGAGGGGACGGCGACACGAGGCGTGCCGTCGTGGCTCATCCACCCGATGGAGCATGCGATGATTGAACGCCTGGCGGACGCCGCGCCCGGCGATTACCGCAAAGACCCCGAACGGGTCTACCTGGCCATGCAGAACAACGTCGGGACGTGCATGATCGATCAGTTCATCCCGGACAATCCCCTGACCATCGGTAATCACGGGTACGAGGGGGCCGACAAGGGCGCCACGACGGGCGCCGAGCGCATCGTGATCGACGGCGTTGAAATTGACTCGCCCGAGGCGGTCTGCGAACACATGGAGCGATTCGCATTCCCGTCGATCAGGAAGGCCATCGCCGGGTTCGACGAAGACGACCGCGTGCGGGAGGTCCTGGAGCAGGAGGCGTTGGTCCAGAAGAGAATTGGCCCAGCCATTCTCAAGGCGCCCTACGGCTGCGCCAGGTTCCCCTGCCTGCGCTACGGGCACTACGGCTACGCGAACTACTTCATGGCCTATGCGCTGTATCCGGAAGTGATGGAGCGGGACTTCTCGCTTCAGGCCGACCTGGCCCTGCTGAACAACCGCGCCGTGGCCCGGGCTTACATGGAGGGCAACCTTCCGCGGTTGTGCCGGGCGGACCACGATATGGCCGACTCGCGTGGAACACTGGTCGATGTCAAGACACTGGATCGGATCTGGTTTCCGCACTTTGCCCGCTGCATGGCCCCGGTGATCCAAGCCGGCGTGAAGGTTATCTGGCACTGCGACGGGAATCTCATGGCGATGGTCCCGCGACTGCTGGAGGCGGGCCTGGTTGGGTTCCAGGGATTCCAGTATGAAGACGGCATGGACTACGAGAAGATATGCCGGATGAAGACGAGAGACGGTGGCGGTCTGCTGATCATCGCGGGCGTCTCGGTCACACGGACACTGCCGTATGGGACGCCGGCGGACGTGAAGCGCGAGATGGCGTTCCTGGTCGAGAACGGTCCGGAGCGCGGGCTGTTCCTCGGCGGGTCCAGCTCGATCGCTCCGGGCGTTCCGTGGGAGAATTTGGCGGCCCTGGTCGAGGGATTCAAGTACTATCGGGAGCACGGGCGAGGATAGGCTTTGCACTTCAGTGTGTGGGACATCCTGTTGATCACGCTGGTGCCGGCCCAGGCGACCTTGGTGGCGTATCTCTACCAGCCGAAGTGGAAGGCGTTCCTGTTGAGCCTGCCGATCCCGTTCACCCTGGCGGTGCTGGCGCTGGGCCGGCCGGTGGATGCCACCAACGCCCTGGCGCTGCTGTTGATGGTGGGTTTCACTCACGCCGTCCGGCTGCTGTACACGCGGACGGGAGTGCCGATCATCCCAGCCATCGTCGTCTCGGCGCTGGTGTACTGCGGCGCGGGAGCGATGCTGCTGCCGGTTATACCGACCGACGGCGGAACGTTCTGGGCCGCGGCGATCGGAGCCTTCGCGGTCTCAGCCGTGCTGTACCGCCTCACCCCGTACCGGGCCGAACCCGGCCATCGCACGCCGCTGCCGGTCTGGATCAAGTACCCAGCCATCTTTGCCGTGATTCTGTTCCTCGTGTGCATCAAGTCGTGGTTGGGCGGCTTTCTGACCATGTTTCCCATGGTGGGAACGATATCCGCCTACGAGGCCCGGCACAGCCTGTGGACCATCTGCCGACAGATGCCGGTGTTCTCGATGCCGATGATCCTGATGCTGGCGACGCTGCGGCTCGCCCAACCGGAACTCGGCATCGGGCCGGCCATTATTCTGGGATGGATCGTATTCGTCACGGGGCTGCTGCCGCTGACCTGGCGGATGTGGCGAAACGACGCGCGATCCTCGGGCGCGGTTGCGTTAACGGAGACGGGGCATGCCCGAGCTATTTGACGTCAAACCGGTCGATCAGCGGTTCTATCAGGAGCGATTGGCGGATTTCCTGCCGGATCGGATCGTGGATGTGCACGCGCACGTGTGGCTGACGCGGTTTCGGGCGGACAGCGCCGAAGCCTATCGCCGGGCGGTGACGTGGCCTTCGCGAGTAGCCCGGGACAACCCGATCGAGGACCTTGCCGAGACGTACCGGCTGATGCTGCCGGGCAAGCGGGTCTCGGCGCTGATCTTCTCGAATCTGATGTCGCACGAGGATGACTTCGAGGCGGGCAACGCGTACGTCAGCCGGTCCGCGGCCGACTACGGCATGGCGGGCCTGATCTGGTCGAGCCCGCGCTGGTCGGCTGAGGAACTGGAGGCGAAGATCGGAGCCCGCGGGTTTCTCGGGGCCAAGAGCTATCTGTCGCTGGCGGACCCGGCAATCGGCGTCGATGACATTTCGATCTTCGATTTCTACCCGCGTCATCAATTGGAGGCGCTCGACCGGCGCGGCGCGATCCTGATGCTGCACATTCCGCGCAATCAGCGGCTTCGTGATTCGCGGAACCTGGCTGAGCTGCTGGAGATCGAGCGGCGGTATCCTCGGCTGCAGGTCATCGTGGCCCACGTGGGACGGGCGTATTGTCCGGAAGACATCGGCGACGCGTTCGACGTGCTCGCCGAGACGAGGCACATGACATTCGACATCTCAGCCAACACGAGCGCACAGAATTTCGAGAAGCTCATCCGGGCGGTCGGGCCGAAACGAATTCTCTTCGGCACGGACCTGCCCATCACGCGGATGCGGATGCGGCGGATCTGCGAGAACGGAACCTACGTGAACCTGGTTCCCAAAGGGCTCTACGGCGACGTTTCGGGTGATAGGAACATGCGCGAGGTCGAAGGCGAGGAGGCGGAGCGGCTGACGTTCTTCCTGTACGAAGAGATCGACGCCTTCCGCAGCGCAGCCGAGGCGACGGGACTTTCTTCACATGACATCGAGGATGTCTTCTGCGGCAATGCCATGAGGATGATTGCGCAGGCGAAGGAAAGGATCGGGTCATGAACGGGCGGTTGCGATTTGGATTCGTCGGGCTTCATCGGTCGGCGTCGTTCGTGAAGGCGGTGGCCTCACACCCGAACGCGAAGGCGGATGCCTTCTGCGATATCGTCCTGAAGCGGGCGCAAGAGGCCGCGACTGGTCACGATGCGAAGGCTTTCGATGATTTCGAGCAGATGCTGGATGAGGCGAAACCCGACGCGGTGGTCGTCGCCACGCCGATGCAGTTCCACGCCGCCCAAGCCGTTGCCGCCCTGGAACGCGGCGTGGCGGTGCTCTCGGAGGTGCCGGCGGCGGTCAGCATCGACGAGTGCCGACGGATTGTCGCCGCAGCCGAGGCGAGCAAGGCGGTCTACATGATGGCCGAAAACTACTGCTACATGCGGGCGAACGTGCTGGTCGGCGAGATGGTGAAGGCGGGCGTCTTCGGCGATGTGTACTTCGCGGAGGGCGAGTACATCCACGAGCTCAAAGAACTCAACGAGATCACGATTTGGCGTCGTAAGTGGCAGACCGGCATCAACGGCTGCACTTACGGCACGCACAGCCTCGGACCGATCCTCCAGTGGCTCGGCACGCAGCGGGTCACCCGCGTCTCGTGCGTCGGCAGCGGCCATCACTATCGCGATCCGCGCGGCAACGAGTACGAGCTGGAGGACACCGTGGTGATGCTCTGCCGCCTCAGCCGCGGCGGACTGGTCAAGGTGCGGCTGGACATGCTCTCGGATCGCCCGCACGCGATGACCAACTACGCCCTGCAAGGAACCGATGGCGCGTACGAATCGGCCCGCGCGCCCGGCGAGCCGAACCGCGTATGGATCAAGGGGACTTCCGAGAAGAAGGACGCCTGGGATCGGCTGGAAAACTACGAGGAGAAATTTCTGCCGGACTTCTGGAAGCACCCACCGCAGGAGGCGGTCAAGGCAGGCCACGGCGGCGGCGACTATTTCGAGATCGTCGATTTCATCCGGGCCGTCCGCGGCGAGGCGCCGTGCCCGATCGACGTGCACCGGGCAATGGACATGACGCTGCCCGGACTGGTCAGCCAGCAGTCGATCCGTCAAAACGGCGCATGCCTGGACGTGCCGAATTCCCGCGAGTGGCAGTGATTGACTCGCCGACAGTGAAGAAACCAACGGTGGCGTGCGCTATGCATCCTGTTTGAACCGGCTGGGCGAGCAGCCGGTCAGCGCGGCAAAGACACGCGAAAAATGCAGAGGATCGCGAAAGCCCACCTCGGAGGCGATTTCCTTCACGCTCAGATCGCCCCGCTGAAGGAGTTCGCGGGCGCGGGCGATCCGGTATTGCGTCAGGTACTTCACCGGTGAGACGCCCAACTCCCGCCTGAAAAGCCGCCCGAAGTGGTCCACGGACAGGTGTGCCGCCGCCGCCAATTCATCGAGGCGCAGATTTCTGTCCGGATAGTCAACGTGAATCTTCTCCAGGCACTTGGCGACCGCAGAGGAATGGGCATGGAAACCCGTGGCGCCCGGGGTGACGTTTTCCCAGAGAGCGGCCAGGAAACTCAGGACGGCGGATTTCATCCGAAACCGATGCAGCGGATCTTCCCGGCCGTATTCCCGAACGACTCGGGAAAATGCCTGCTTGACGGCAGGCATGCGCCGGACCCTGGTCTTCAGCAGGAAGGGTCCGTCAGCAAGAAAGTCGAAAACGGAGCATTCATCAATCCTGAATGAGACGCACCAGTAGCACCATGTGCCCATGCAGTGGCCGCGGTTGCCCAGGTGAGCGTTCATGACGATCAGATCGCCGGGCCTGACACACTGTCTGCGGCCGCCCACCGTCACTTCCGCGTCATCGCCCGAAACGTGGAGGTAGAACTCCAGCAGAGGGCGTGCGTCGGTCAGCATGCGCGATCGACAGGGCCGGGCGAACACGACGGGAACGCTGTCGATCCGTCCGGCCCACTGAAGGGCCTTTTCCAGTATGGCGCAGATATTATCCATACCTACGCAGATTATAACCATGCCCGAACCATTGCGGCAAGATGGATGATCGACGAGACTGCGAGGACAAGGAGACCCCGTGATGGCCGTCAGCAATGACGTCGAAGAGCGAGTCCGAAAAGCCCTTCGCTTCGAATGTCCGGACCGGCCGCCGATCTGGGAGATGATCGAGAGCGCAGCGGTCTACGAGCGTTTTGCCCCCGGCGTTCCGTATCCCGAGTGCGCCGCGGCCACCTGTGAGGCACTGGGCATCGACGCGACGTACGGATGCTATCCGCCGGCCGGCCAGCGGGTGCGAGGGGCAAACAACGTCCTGGCCGGCGACACGGTCTGGAGCACGAAACCTGTCTTCGCCGATCTCGATGCGCTGCGGTCGTTTCGCCCTTCACGCCTGAGCGAACGCGAGATGGAGGAGCGTCTTCTCCAGGAACATGAGGCGCAGCGCCGACTCTACGAGCCGCGCACGATGTTCCTGCCGCAGAACGGCGGATGGGGATTCCTGCCGGGATACGACGCGCGGACCTTCGAGGTGATTTCCTTAGCGATCATCGACGACATCGGCGCCCTGGCGAGGTACTGGGACCACCGGATGGAGCTTGGAATCGTCAAGAACCAAATCATCGCCAGATACCAACTGGCCCCGGTCGTCCAGTGCTGCGAGGATGTGGCGTACAAGACAGCATTGATGGTCTCGCCCGGCGTGTTGCGCGACCATTTCTTTCCGAGGTTCAAGCAGGTGATCGCCCCGCTGAAGCAGGCGGGAATCAAGGTGATCTGGCACTCGGACGGGAACATCCTCCCGGTTCTGGACGACGCGGTGGACTGCGGCATTGACGGAATCGACCCACTTGAGCGAACGGCTGGAATGGACATCAAGGCGATCCGCGAGAAGTACGGCAGAAAGCTCATCCTGGTGGGCAACGTCGACAGTCAGGTCTTGACCTTCGGAAACGAAGAGCAGGTCCGCATGGCGGTCAGAGAGTGTATGCGCTCGGCCGGAGCGGGCGGAGGGCACTTTATCCAGTCGGACGCCGGGCAGATCATGCCAGACGTTCCGGTCGCCAACGTAATCGCGTATATCGACGAAGTGCGAAGTTCAGATGCTAAAGGATCATCCAGATGAAATGTGCGGTGACTCAGGTCTATTCCGACGAAAAGATGGAGCGGCTGTACCACGGTGCGCTGCGGGTGTTGAGAGAGACAGGGTATTTCATCGATCACGATTTCTTTCTCGACGAGTTCGCCAAGCGGAGAATGACGGTGGATCGGACCAAGCGGAGAGTCTTTTTCACCGATGATCTGATCAACGATCTGTTGATGCCGGACCCCGAGCGGTACCGCGGACGGGAATTCAGGGAGGCGTATCCCTGCGGCGCCGGCGTTAGTGGGAGCTATCCGAAATACTACGACTGGCCGACCAGGACCTCGCAGCCCGGAAACTCCGCCCTGCTGAAGGAACTGGTGCGCGTCTTCGGATCCATGGCGGAGTTCTCGCACGCTGGGCGAGTGCTGACACTGAGCGACGTTCCTCAGGCCATCGAGCCGATCCTGGCTACGGCTCTGGTCATCAAGCACAGCCCCAAACCGGCCGGCGGCGAGGTCTACAAAGCTGACAACATCCCCTACCTGATCGAACTGGGCGAGATTGCCACGGGGAAGCCCAACTGCACCGATTACGTGCCCAGTTGCACGTTCGTCGTGCCGCCCCTGAAGATGACGAGGGACGAAGGCGACCTGATTATCGCCAAGGCCCGGTATGACCTTCCGGCGGTGGCCGGAACCATGCCGTCGTCCGGCGCGACCTCGCCGGTGACGAGGGAAGGCACGGTGGTGATCGAGCTGGCGGAGATCATCGGCATCTGGCTCTGCTACCGGCTGATTCAGCCGGGAATCGAACTGGGCACGATCAGCGCCAGTTCCATGTTCGACATGCGCGAGGGAACCTGTTCCTTCTCAGCCCCGGAGGCGATCATTCAGGACTGCGCGACCTCGCAGATCTGCCGGCGGTACTTCGGCGCCAACGCCCGCATGTCGGCTGGGTACGTCGACGCCAAGACGCCAGGGATTCAGGCGACCTGCGAGAAGCTCTTCAAGACGTGGTGGGGGCATCAGTTCCTGGGGAGCGGCGGCTACGCAGGCGGACTTCTGGAAGCGGGGCAGGCGTTCTCGCCGGCCCAGGCCCTGCTGGATCTGGAGATACGAGATTCCCTCAATGTCCTCTTCCGGAATGAACCCACACTTGAGGATCAGATACCTTTTGAGGATATTTATGACGTGGCGACGAAGCACGGCACGTTTCTGGATACGGACCACACGATGAAGCTTTTCCGACAGGTCCTCGCCCATCCGATGCTTTTCGATCGAAGCCCACGGCGGTCGGATGAGGAAGAGGCGCGCAAGTCGGCTGGGCTGCTCGACCGGGCTCAGGCCGGGTACGAGGACGCCAGACGGAAGGCGCCGGAGTTTGTCGCCTCGACCGAAATCTGCCGCGCGGTCGATCGCGTGGTGGAGAAGGCCAAACGACATCTACTGTAGGTGGAGAAAAGACCTATGGGCAGCGAACGGACTCAGCCGCAACTGGTCATGCGACGCCCGCACCTGCGTGATTTGCCGCTGGTGCAACTGGCCGAAGGCTACACCGTTCGGAGTTTCCGCGACGGTGACGAGGCGGCTTGGGAGCACATCATCGCGGAGACGTTCGAGACCAGCCTCTACCGGTTCGACCGGGCCATGCGCAGCGACCCGGCGTTCGCCCCGGAACGGGTGCTCCTGATCACCTGCGGCGACGAGCCGGTGGCGACGGCCTCGGCGTGGCGGGCGGACCGGTTTGGCCCTAACACCGGCTATCTGCACATGGTGGGCGTTCTGCCCGGGCATCAGGGCAAGCACCTGGGAGCGAAAGTGAGCCTGGCGGCGCTGCGCCGGTTCGTCGAGGAAGGGCGCATTGATGCCGTGCTGCAGACCGATGATTTCCGCCTGCCCGCGATCCGAACCTACCTGCGTCTGGGCTTCGAACCGCTGCCGATCCACGAGAACCAGCGGCAGCGCTGGCGGGCGGTGTTTGACGAGATCCTGCGCCCGGACCTGGTCCGCCAGTTCCAGCCGACCCTCGACGGCCCGATCGCGAGGGTCGAGGGCCTGAGTTAACCCCGCTCTTGCTTCGCCGGGGACGGCATCTATAATGGGCCTCCAACTTTGTTAAGGAGCTACCCATGACGGCCGTTCCGGAGAGCATCAAGCGTCAGATCGCCAATCCCCAGCCGGACATCAAGCAGTTCCTGGCCGTGATCCAGGGCAAGGCCAAACCCACCCGCGCCCTTCTGGCTGAGCTGTTCGCCGATCAGGAGATCATGGCCTGGGTCTTCGAGAACGTCCTCGGCAAGCCGTGGGTGCCCGCCTCACAGAACCCCGATCAGATGCGCAAGCACCTGCTCTGCGAGATCGAGTACTGGTATCGGATGGGCTACGACTATGTCCGGGTCAGCGGCGGCCTGGACTTTCCGACCAAAGGGCGCGCCTCGGCCAACACGGCGGAACTGGCCAAAAACGACCGCGGCTGGACCGAGAGCCACGGGGTCATTCAGAACTGGGCGGATTTCGAGGGGTACGCCTGGCCGCAAATCAAAGACGAGAATCTCTGGATGTACCACTTCGTGGCTGAGCATCTGCCGGAGGGCATGGGCCTGATGCTCTGCCCCACCAGCGGCTTTCTGGAAGTGCCGTGCAATACGCTGGTTGGCTACGAATCGCTGGCCACGATGATCTACGACGAGCCGGAACTGGTCCGGGCGGTGTTCGACCGGGTGCGGGAATTGATCGTCGGAACCTACCAGCGACTGGTGGGCATTCCGCGGGTCGTTGGGTTCTTCCAGGGCGACGACATGGGCTTCCTTTCCGGTACGCTGTTTTCTCCGGAGTTTCTCAAGAGTCACAGCCTGCCCGGTCACAGGGCGCTGGTCGAGTTGGCCCACGCCCACGGCAAAGTCTACATGATGCACGCCTGCGGCAACCTCAGCACCATCATGGACTACCTGATCGACCAGATCGGCATCGACGCCAAGCACTCCTTTGAGGACAAAATCATGCCGGTTGAGGAGGTTTACCGGCAATACGGCACCCGCGTGGCCCTGCTGGGCGGGCTCGATCTGAACTTCCTGGCCCGTGGTGACGAGCAGGCGGTCCGCCGGCGGACCCGGGAGATCCTCAACGCCTGCATGCCCGGCGGGCGCTACGCCCTCGGATCAGGCAACACCATCGCCAACTACTGCATCCCGCAGAACGTGCTGGCCATGTTCGACGAAGCCTATCGTTGGGGACGCTAACGACGTCAACCGGTATGCCGGCGGCTTGGCGCCAACGATGGACCTGTTTTGTCCAAAATGGATTAATGTCTTGACATTTAGTCCATTTTGGATTTAACTGAGACTGGTAACTGTGGATTCCGGTCCCAGGAGGATGGGTCAATGGGCAAAGCCAGGGGCGCTGCAGCGGTCGGGTCGGGGGCCGGCATCCTGCAAGTCACTTTTGCCGCTGTGGTTATGCAACTCTGCCTGGGAACGGTCTACGGTTGGAGCGTGTTCGTCAATCCCCTGATGGAGCAGCACCACTGGGGCAGGCCGCAGGTGGTCCTGGCCTTCAGCCTGGCCATCGCCGGGATCGGGATCGGGGCGTTTCTGGTCAGCGCTCGGGCGGACCGCCATCCCCGGCAGGTCGCAACGCTGGGCGGACTGATGTTCGGGATCGGCACGGTCCTGGCCGGCTTGGCGGTCCAGGCCGGCAACCTGGTGTTGCTGTACATCGGGTACGGATTGCTCGGCGGGGTCGGGATTGGCCTGGCCTATCTGACCCCAATCGCGGTGGCGATCAAATGGGCCCCCCACCGCCGTGGACTGGTCAGCGGCTTGGTGGTGATGGGGTTCGGGGCCGGCGCGTTCATCATCGGCAAGATCGCGCCGGGCCTGATCGACTCGATCGGCAGCGGAATGACCCTGATCGGGTTGGGACTAGCCTTCACGGTGGTCTGTACGGCCATGGGTTTGCTGATGCGGAATCCCCCGAGCTATACGCCCAAGGAGGCCAAGTGGTCGCTGATCCCGCGGGAGGCGCTGGGGCGGGGCGAGTTTTGGATCCTGTGGGGCATGTTATTTTTGAACGTCTGCGCGGGAATCGCGTTGATCTCGCAGGCGGCGTCGATGTTCCAGGATCTGCACGAGGTGACGGCGGCGCAGGCCGGCCTGCTGGTCTCCGCCATCGCCATCTGCAACGGCTTGGGGCGGATGTTCTGGTCGGCGGTCTCGGAGAAGACGGGACGGCCGGCGGTGTTTCTCTTCATGTTCATCAGTCAGACGGGGCTCTTTGTTCTGCTGCCGCAGATCAGCAGTGCCTGGCTGTTCGCCGTCGTCTGCTGCTATATCATTCTCTGTTACGGGGGCGGGTTCGGCACCATGCCGGCGTTCACCGCGGATCTGTTCGGATCGGATCAGGTAGGCCGGGTGTATGGGCCGATGCTGACCGCCTGGTCGGCAGCCGGGGTGGTGGGACCCATGCTATACGCTGGGATACTCGAAACGTCCGCCGCCCGGGGGTTGGCAGCGGACTACGGGTATTCGATCTCCATGTGTATTACGGCGGGGCTGTTGCTGGCGGCATGCGCGCTGCCGGTTCTGGTCATGTCGCGACGGACAACGGCCGTTGGTGCGGCAGTGAGTTAGCGGGGCACCGCCAGAGAAGGGACCGCTCCTACCGCCGCCAACGCCAGAGAGCAAACAGGCCGCCAAACAGGAGCAACCCCATTGTCGCCGGCTCAGGGACCGGGGCGTCCAGGGCGTCCAGGGCCTCCAGGGCATCCGGAGCCTCCAGGGCATCCGGAGCCTCCAGGGCAGGCGCGGCTGATCTGCCAACGATGTCGCAGCTCTGTCCGTAGTGGCTTGAGAGGATCGCCAGATCCGTAAGGTCGACTTTCCCGTCATCGTTGAAATTGCCCTGACACCAGAGCGCGCCGCTGGACATTCCGTAGTTGGTCGCCAGGATTCCCAGGTCGGCTACGCTGACCAGGGCATCGTAGTTGGCGTCACCGGGGATCGGCGTGTAGATAAACGGGTCCAGCCAACTCGTGTAGGCGCTGATCCGGATGTCGGTGCCTCGATCCCCGTTGTTAAGGGTCGGATCACCGTAGGCAGGCCAGTGCGCCGGATCGCGGGGACTGACGCTGACGTGAATCCCCGCCACCAACAGGTCATCGCCGGATCGGATGAACGATGGTCCGCCCGAATCACCCAATGCGAACATCGCCTCTTTCGCCGCGCCGAGCGAATACAGGTACGCCGACGAACTGTTCGGATCGGGCGGCAGGAAATCCGGGTGATCGAAGTCCATCTGGAAGTACTTGTAGGCGATGCTCGAACCGACGCGGTCGATGTTATTGTAGCCCACGCGCTTGGTGCCTCGCGGGTAGGCCGGGTCGCCTCCCGCTGCGACGGAATCCCCCGTCCCGCTCATCCCATAGCCGACCATGATGCACTCTTTGTACAACTCGTCGGTGGCCCGGTAGAGACCGTAGCCGGGCGTGCGCGTCGTGCTCGTCAGCGTCACCACCGCCAGGTCGGCCGTCGGATGCATGAACACGCCGCTGGTGGTCCAATTGTACGTTTGTCGGCCGCCCGGCAGATCCAGGGCGAAGGTTCCGCTGGTGTAGCCGTTGACCGCGTGCTTGGCCGTCAGGACGTGCCAGGCGTCGATCAGCACGCCCGATGTTCCGCCCGCGCTGCTCAGATAACCTACCATGTCGTACTCGCAGGGCGCGGTTACCTCGTGCAGATCAGGATCGTCGCTGACTACGATCGCAAGGCAGGTGGGCGAAAACGCGATGAGAAGGACCAAGCAGAGCGAAAGATACCGCCACGGACGTGCACCTAACGCCATACACTCACCTCACACGTCCCCACAAGTACAGACCGAACCCCCCAGCCTGCTTTGCCGGCTTCGGCCGGCGCACCACAAGCAGGCCCGAAACCCCATCCTTTTCGGCCCCGCCCACTGAGACCCGATGGCTCAAGAGGCTACCGCCGCCTGAACGTCCATCCCATCACGCCAAGCAGGACCAGTCCGATCGTGCACGGCTCGGGAACATAGACGTCGATCTTTATACTCTCATTCAGATATCGCTTCTCGATCGAAGAGGTCGTTCCCGTCTCGCTGTTGGCATGAAGCTCGTTTGAGAAGTCAAACTCAACGCTCCGGATATTCAGGCCGCTCAGATCCCAGACCAAGGTCCCCGTGAAGTTGCCACTGACACCGTCGTTGGCCCGGTTAAACGACTGCTTCGGCGAAAACTGCATCTCCCGCTGGGGATCGATGAAATCGACGGGCAAACCGGTATCATGATCGATAAGCAGAAGGTTCGCGCCGATGGACACGTTGGTGCCCGCCGTCCCGGAGTCGCTGAAGTTGTACTTGCCCAGTTCCGTCAGACGGATCTCCTTGAGAGCCTGGTTGGCAGGAGCGGTGATGACCATCAGGAGCCTGTCGTCGGCAATCACCCCTGTGCCACCAGACGATTCGGCCCGGAAATCGGTCAGCAGCATGCTGAAGCCGGTCGACCGGGCTGTCGGCTGGGCAAACAGACCGTTGAGGTCTTCAATACTCGTGTATTGCACACCTTGCCCATCCGTGATGGGGTTGTAATAGGCTGCCAGCACAGGAGTTGCCCAAGTAAGCACCACGCAGATCGATAGGATCGTCAGGACACGTGCCATCAGACTGCCTCCTTCCCCGCCATGTGACGGGGGATCGTCTTCCCCTGCTTCTCGGTAGATGCTGTTGCCATTCAGTCCGTCGCTTGCATAAAAAAAGTTCGGGACAGAGAGTCTGCGCTCTCTCCCGAACTCTTTTATGTCAGTGTACCGGATTCCTACCGCCATGTCAAGAGCCTAACACTCCTCCAGGCGCCCTGCATCGCCCCGGCCAACCACGCCAAGGTCGGCCGGCCGCGACTAGCGCCTTCTGCCAAGCAGGCCAACCGCTCCAATCGCCAGCATGACCAACGTAACCGGTTCCGGAACAATCACTTCCAGCGAAGTAGCTTCTCCGACGTAAGTCTTCTCGATCGACGCCGTCGTTCCGTTCACGTTCGTGGCGGTCAAGGTGTTTGTAAAGGTCAGGACGACGCTGGTGAGATTGGCCCCCGTCAGGTCGATCAGACCGGTGGTGCCCGACCAGCCCGTCTGCACGCCCGTTACGTTCGTGAAGGGCGGCATGGGCGTAATATCCAGATCAACATCAAGATCGTACAGCCCGGCCGACAGATTCAGCGAACTGACCACGTTGGCGCTGGTCCCGACCCCGGCAACGCCCGAGAGCATGTAGGTTCCAGCCTCCAGGATCCGGATCGACTCGATGTACCGTTGGGCCGGAGCATCGATCTGCATGGTCAGGGTTCCGGAGAGGCTGACGGTCTCGCCGTTCTCAGCCTTCGCCTCAGCCCGGAAGATCTGCGGAGTGAAACGCAGCACGTTCCGGGTCCGGGTCGCCGGCCCGTAGAGCGAATCGCCGTTCGGACCGGCGGTGCCTTCAACGTTCATGAAATTGACCTGATCGGGATCCGAACTCACGAAATCGCCATAGTCATACATGGCTCCGAACGCCGAGCCCGTGAGAACCACCGCCGCAAGCGCCACCACGAACCGCATGCCCTTCATTCCTTTCGCCTCCTTCAGCTCCTCAGAAGTGCTCTGGTCTGCCGACGACCGCACCGGGAGGCCCTCAACCATCGAGAACGCAAACAACCCGGCACGAGCGGCCCAAAAAAAAGCGTGAGACAGAGTCTCTGCGACTCTCTCTCACGCTCCATTGGAGACATTCTAACAGATGCGCAGCGCGGGGTCAATCCCCTACTGGTCATCGGGGATTACAACCAAGGCCGGGGGAATAACTCCACAATAGCATGCCAGATAACAACTTACGGTCATGCCAGCGGGATCAGGAACGCATCGGCAATGCCGCCGCAGGAATTCTTTGCACCAAGAAGCTGTGCGCAACCGAAAGCGTCGCAGAACAGGCTTGACATCGATGCGGCGCACCTGCTATATTGCAGTTGCCATAAAAGAACGACCCTTCTCATAGTCGAAGCGACAGGAACGATGGACGATAGCTCGATCGACATGCCGGTCTACCAGCGGGTCAAGCAGCACCTGGAAACAATGATCGAGCGCGGGATGCTGCGAAGCGGCGGCTTGGTGCCCAGCGAGCGGGCGCTGGCGGCGAGGCTCAAGGCAGCTCCAGGGACGGTGCGGCGGGCAGTCGGCGAGATGGTGGCGGAGGGTAAGTTGGTCCGCCTGCCCCGGAAGGGGACCATTGTGTCGCCGGATCTGCCGACGGCCTCGGGTAGTCTTCACTGGGCGGTGGTGGTGCCGACGATGCGCTATTTCTATCCTCAACTGGTGGATGCGATCGAGCGGGAGGCCTGGCGGCTGGGAGCGACGGTGACGCTGGGCTGTCCGCGGGAGGATATCGACGGCGAGCGGCGGTTCGTTTTGCGGGCGATCGAGGAGGGGGCGCGGGGTATCCTGCTGGCTCCGACCTCGACCAAGCACCAGTCCCGCAGCCGCGAGAGTCTGGAATACCTTGGCGACCTGAACGTGCCGGTGGTCATCATGGACCACTGGGGGATCGACCTGCCTCTTTCGGGCATCGACTGTGTCCTGTCGGACAACTTCGCCGGCTGCTATCAGGCGACGGTCCACCTGATCCGCCACGGGTACCGCCGGATCGCGATGGTCACGGGCGACGGGCAGGAGGGTCCGGAGGTGCGAGAACGGCGTAAGGGGTACCTCGCGGCCCTGGCCGATCACGGCCTGACAGAGCCGCAGGTCCCGCCCCTGCATAACCGTACGGTCGAAGAGGGTGACACTGAGGCCATCACCGGGGTTCTCTCGGCGGGGGTTGAGGCCATTGCGACCACCAACGACAGAACCGCGGCGTTCCTGCTGGCCCGATTGGCCCAGATGGGGATTGCCGTGCCGGACGACGTGGCGGTCATCGGATATGACGATGAGCCGTTCGCCGAGGCGCTGAATCCGCCGCTGACCTCCGTGCGCGTTGAAAAGGAGGAGATCGCCCGGCGAGCCGTCCAGCTTTTGCAGGAGCGGATCGCCAGCGGACTCAAGGGTCGCCACAAGACGCTGGTGGTTCGGCCATCGGTGGTCGCCCGGCAGAGTTGCGGGCGGAGTTGTTCCGGTCTGGATGAGTTGGAGAAGAAGACAGAGATTGTCGAAAGGACGATGATCCGATGATTTCGAATCTCGAATCCGGGTACTCGAGTCGGAAAGGCAATCCCCTGTTTGCCC
Source organism: Phycisphaerae bacterium (assembly GCA_012729815.1). Taxonomy (NCBI): domain Bacteria; kingdom Pseudomonadati; phylum Planctomycetota; class Phycisphaerae; species Phycisphaerae bacterium. Next base: position 20,683 of record JAAYCJ010000084.1, read on the forward strand.
TTGTCATGGGCTTCACGCTGATTGAGCTTCTGGTCGTGGTGGCGATCATCGCGGTGCTGGTGGCAATTCTGCTGCCGGCGCTTCAGGCGGCCAGGGAACTGAGCAACGTCGCGGTCTGCGGCTCGAACTTGCGGCAGAACGGACTGGCCATGACCAGCTATGCCCTTGATCATAACGGCCTCTATCCCAGGACGGACTACGGGCATCACACCTATCAGTTTCAGACGATTAACGCGGCAGGCGTTCAAGGTCCGCTTTTCTATCTGTGGCAGGCTGGGTACGTCCCTCAGCCGCGAACATGGTACTGCCCGACCAGTCCCGTTCTGTTCGAGGATCCGAACCCCAGTGATGCTATTCCGGAAGGCAACTGGGAGTACATCTCCTGGTATGACCGCTATCAGCCCGCATGGACGGCCTGCAGCAGCTATCAGTACCGAATGCGTCTGGCGTACCACGCCCGACCGGACCATTGCCTGCGGCCGGACGACTATTCGCCGATCGCTGTGTACGTGGACCTGTTCGGCACCCAGGGCGCCGGCCAACTGACACCGAATCATCAAAGCATGCATTGGAACGCCCTTTTCACCGACGGGAGCGTCCAGACCCGCAAGGACAGTGATAGCTGGATCATGTCGCTTGACCTGAGTTGGTACACCGCCGGCGACTACCTTTCGCCGGTGCCCGGCGACCCACAGCGCAATGTCGCTCTCGTCTGGTGGTGGCTTGACGGCCATGGCCGGTAGCATCGGTTTTCCGCCTGCGCTACGTTTCTTCACAAAGGAGCATTCGATGGTCCGCCGCTGCGCTTTGCTTGTCGCCGCAATCGCTGGTTCGCTCTGCCAAGCCGCCGAGGTCGACTATGCACGGGTCGAGGCGCCGGAGGTTCTGATTTTTCCGACGCCGCGCGAGGCCTCCTATGGGCCGTTGGACCTGGAGATCAGCGGGCCGGAAGAGGCGCCGGCGGTAGTCGTATTGGGCCAGGATGCCGGCCCACGGGTGGAAGTCGCGGCTGAGGACCTGAATCGCGATATCGTCAATCTCCTGCCCGATGCCAAGCCGCTCGAGGTGATTCACGGCGAGGCGCTGCCGGAAGGCGCGGCGACGGTGATCCTGTTAGGCGTGGCGGGTAGAAACGCGCTGCTCGACCAAGCCCTCAAGGAGGCCGGCCTCTATATCACGCCGACTGAACCGGGCCCGGAAGGCTATCGGATCGCCGTTCACGAGCGGAACGGGCGGAAGCTGGTGCTGCTGGCCGGCTGCGATGAACAAGGGGCGTACTGGGCGGCCCGGTCATTCGGACAGTTGATGCGGCGGACCGACGACGGCCGGGTCAAGGCCCATCGCGCCGCGGTCCGCGACTGGCCCGCGTTCGCCATCCGCATGACCGCCCTTCAGACCGAACGGGAGACGCCGGAGATCCGGCTCCTTCGTCTCGACAGCGCGTTGCGGATGCGGACGAACACGAGCTGCTACAGCGGCTATCACGCCGACGCCAACGCGTGGGCGATGCGGCGGGGCTTTCGCACGGGCTGCGGGTACTGGACCATGCAAGGCATCGGCAGGAAGGCGGGCGAACTCGGAGTCCATGCCAACAATTGGTCGAACAAGGAGCTGCGCGACGCTTGGAGCGACAGCTATCGCGGCAGCGCCGGCGGCAGACCGGGCCTGGTGATCTATCACGACTGCACTGATGCGGGATGGTGGAACGTCTACCTCCGCGACTTTTGGAATCAGCGGAGCGATGAGGATCGACAGGCGTATCCGCAGGACCATCCGGCGGTGGCGGACGCCGATCGGATCAACGCCATCCACAAAGCCGTCAAGGAAGTCAGCGGCGAGACGGACGTGTACATCACGATTCCCTGCTATTACGACAGCCCGTGGAACGACCAGCTCGAAAACGTCGAGCTGTTCCGCGACTATCTGCGGACGCTGGGGCGGCTGACGCCCAACGACATCGTCTGGGTGCTCGAAGATCGCAGTCCGATGGACGTGCTGTCCTATCGGCACTATCTGGAGGGGCGGTTTGTCAACTACAAGTATCCTGGAACCGGAGGATCGCTCTGGACCACCACGTTCGCCAGCGCCAAGGACTTCGTCGGCTACACCGACGCCTGGTGGTACTGCGTGGGCGGCTATAACGACAGCCTCACGATGATGGGCGGAGCCGAGTACATGTGGAACCCGGACCAGCCGACGGACTACGAGTACCTGACGCAGGTCTTCGTTCCGCGGGCGTGCCGGTTCATGTTCGGCCGGGCGTGGCGCGAGATGGCGGATGTGTTCGTGAATCTCGGCTTCAATCATGGCGCGGTTCAGGAGGGCAAGCAGATCGCCCTGGTGCGAAAGGCACAAGGGCAGCTTGACCGGATGCTGGCTCAACTCGAGGCGGCGGACGCCAGGATCGAGCCTTGGCTGCGGGACGGCAAGGAATGCATCGGCCGCATTCGGGCCGGATACGCACCGGTTCGCGAGTGGCTGGCGCTGCGCCTGTCGCTGACGGAGGCGGCTGAGGCCTGTCAGCGGGCTGAGATGCTACTGGCCTTCAGCCGGTTCGAGGAGGCAACGAAGATCCTCGGCGAAGCCGCCGGCCATCTGGCCAAGGTCGATCCGCAGGAGGTCAAGGAATACGACTGGTTGGTCAAGGACATGGAGGAGACGAAGGCCCGCTGGGAGCGGCTGGACGAGTTGGCTGCGTCGGGCGACACGGGCGAAGCAGCGGCCGTCTTGAGCCTAGATGGAACGTGGCGGTTCGCCACCGATCCGGAGAAC
>JAAYCJ010000085.1 GCA_012729815.1 Phycisphaerae bacterium
CTGCGGTAGTTCCGGATGCGCGCGTCGAACTGCGTCCAGAATCGCAGCGGCTTTCTGTACTGCGTTCCTTGCATCGGCGGCGGACACGCGTGACATCCCGCCGTAGTCCGCTGTTTCACGCAGGTCCAGGAGGAGGTCATACGCCTGGCCGAGTTCCGCGGGCCATTCGCCGCTTCGAATCAACTCCCGATGCAGAGCCGCACGGACCGCCGAATGCTTGGAGAAACTCTGTCCCCGAAGAGCGAAAAGGCAGGTGACGGCATGGAATGCGGCATAGTACGCCCTGGAAGCGGCGGAGTCCGGATCGCTGCTGATAAGTTGTTGGCCGGAACCAAGGGTGCGGCGCGCCCGCTGCCATTCCGCAGCCGCAAACTCCTTCATAGCACAACACCCTCACCGTGCGCCTGCTCGTACAGCGGACACTTGATCGTTTCGTACTCGGACGCCGAAACGGGTTTGGCGCTGATTCGCCGGCCGATCTCCAGGGCAAGCGGGTAGAGCGCCTCCAGGTTTGTTTCCAGGTCTCTGCCAAGATCCACCGGTTCATCCAACAGCACCAGGAGGTCAACGTCGCTATCCGGACCGGCCTCGCCACGGGCCTCCGAACCGTACAGAATCACCCCGCGCAGACGCTCGCCATGCGCCTCAGCCAATCGCGATTTGATCCGGTCCAGCAGTTCGCCTCTCATCGTGACCATCTCTTACGGCTCTCCGACGCAACGCCCTTATCAGAACAACCTGCTTACTCCAGGCAGGAGTTACCCTCTCAGGCAAGTGCATTCTACGACAGGGATTCCGATTCGACAAGCCGGGAAATGGGACACCCTCGGACCTTGGACACTCGACGCCAGAAACGCCGCGTTCCCACGAAGGTTATTCAAGGATTCCGCCATCAGCCCAGCAGGTCCGCCACGTCTTTTAACTGGTCGATGATCGGAATCTCATTCGGGCATTTGGACAGGCATCGGCCGCAGGCGACGCAGGCGGTGGCGGAGCGGTCGCCTTCCTTGTGACTGCGAAGGCGGCGAAAGCCGGCCCGGCCCGACTCGACCAGGCCGAAGAGCCGGGCGCGGTTCAGCAGCAGGAAGTTCTGCGGGATGTCCACGCCCTGCGGGCATGGCATGCAGTAGCCGCAGGACGTGCAGATGCGAGTCGCCCGCTGGCGGATCGACTCGAGCCGGGCCAGCATGGCGCGCCGCTGGCGTTCGGTCATCGGCGTTTTGCGGCTGGCGGTCGCGACATTCTCCTCGACCTGGGCCTCCGTGCTCATTCCCGACAGCGCCGCCGAGACGCCCGGCGTGGCCATCACGTACCGCAGCGCCACCTCCGACGACGATCGGGCGCCCGGCAGCAGGCGCAGGATCTCCGGCGTCGTCGCCGCCAGCGTGCCGCCGCCCACCGGGTTCATCACCGAGACGCCCATGCCTCTGTCAGCGGCGTAGGCGATCGTTTCGGCGATGGTCGGATTGAGGAAGTTGTAGCTGACCAGCATGGCTGAGAACTCGCCGGTGTCGATGAACGCCCTGACGTTTTCGGGCGTGTCGTGCGAGGAGAAGCCGCGGAAGCGGATCAGGCCGCGTTTGATCGCCCAGTCGGTGAGCTTGAAGAACTGCCGGCCCCGGCTGCGGAAGGTGTCCATCGACATCGAGTGGAACAGCAGGTAGTCCAACCGGTTGACGCCCGTCTTTTCCAGGGCTTGGACCAGAAGCTCCTTGAAGTGCTTTAACGGTTTGCGGTTGTAGAACGGCGTCTTGGTCTGGATGTAGATCCGCTGGCCTTTCCACCCCTTGAGGGCTTGGCCGATGGCGACTTCGCTCAGGCCGTTGTGGTAGAAATGGTGGCTGTCGAAGAAGTTGACGCCCAGTTCCATGGCCTTTCGCATAACCGCCACGGACCGGGTGAAGTTCACGCTGCCCCAGTCGCCCTTGCGCCGGGCCGGCAGACGCATCACTCCAAAACCAAGCCGCGAGATTTCCGGACCGTCCTTGCCGTAGCGAGCGTACTGCACTTCTGAAAGCTCCTTCCTCAATCCCTGGTTCAGAAGTCGTCTCTACCGGATTTCCGACGGCGAAGGCGAGGCGGGAACGCGGGGAATGTCAATCATGGCCTGCCGTCCCGGGGCTGAGAGGCCGCGCCGCTCCAGGAGCGAGCCTTCGAGCCGGTACAGTTGCGTCCGGGCCTTGAGATAGTTGGCCACCGCCTGGACCTCGGCGACCTGACTGGCCACCAGGTCCCGCTGGGCCGCCGCCACGAGAATCGCGGTGGACTTGCCGACGCGGAACTTGACGGTTTCGGCGCGGAGTTTTTCCTCCTGGAACCGCCGGGTGGTCGCGGTGGCGTCGACCTGCTCGCGGGTACGGCGGACCTCGATGAACGCCAGGGCCACGTCCTGACGCACCAGGTCCTCGAGGTTGCGTAGGGATTCCTCCTGCTGTTCGAGGCTCAGCACGGCCCGCCGATGTTGGGCCCGATCCGCCAGGTTCGTCACCGGATGTTCGAACCGCACGCCCACCAGCGCGTCGTACCCCTGCGTGTCGAGGTCGCGCAGGGCGTCGCCGAACGACTCGGCGTAGCCGGTCCGGCCCAGGGTGACGAACAGGTCAAGCCGCGGCAGCAGGCCGTTGCGGGTCTTGACGATCTCCAGTTGGTCCCGGCGCACCAGCAACTGGGCCTGCCTGATCTCCGGCCGAAGGTGCAGGGCCACCGCCATGTGATCCTCCAGCGACTCCAGCGGGATCGGCGGCACCGTCGGCTCCGTGTGCGGGATGATCTGACACCCGGTCGCGGGCATCGCGTCCGGCCGGATCAACCGGAGCAATCGCACGCGAACCGCATCCGCCAGACTCCGTGCGTTGATCAGCGCCTCGCGTCGCAGGGCCACTTCCGCCTCCGCCGCCGCCAGCTCGGTCTCGGCCAGGTCGCCCACGCGGATCCGGTGCTGCGTCTCGTCGAGTTGCTGCTGGGCCAGGGCCAGCGAGTCCTCGACGATCCGCACCTGCCGGCGGGCCAGCACGTAATCCCAGTACGTGGTCTCGACCTCGGCCACCAGCGCCTCAGCGAAGCCGCGAAACTCGTACTCGGAAAACTCGACGTCCACTTTGGCCTGCCGCAGATCGGCCAGGTTGACCGCCACGCCCGCGCCCTCCAGCAGGGCCTGGGTCACCGTCACGCCCGCCCGCACCGCGTGGAAGTCGTCCAGCAGCGTGCTCCACCGCCGGTCGGTATCGATCCCCGCGTCGATCGTCGTGCCGGTCGGCAGGAACTCGGCGATCGCCGCCCGGCCGGTCACCACGCTGTCGCGGACCGACTCGCCCTCGCGGTCGAAGACCCGTTCGCGACCGCCCGCGATCTCGCCGACCAGCACGGGTTCGAACGCCGCCAGTTCCTGCTGGACGAACGTGCGGGCGATGGGCGGGTTGAGCCGCTCGACGCGCAGGGCGCGGTTGTTTTCCAGCGCCTGCAGGACCGCCTCTTCGATCGTGACCTCGACGGAAACGGCTTGGGTGGAACAGACGCTCTCGCGGTCCGCGGGTCGAGTCGACGCCGGCGCGACCGCCGGCTGCGACGTCGGCCGGATCATGATCGGTTTCGGATCGTCCTTGATCGCCGCGCACGATGCGACCGCCAGAGCTGGAACCGCCGCCAGTAGCACGAATCGCCTCACCGTTTCTCCTCCGCCGGTCTGCTGTTGCGTCCGCTTCGCTCGAACAGCGAATAGACGACCGGCACCACAACCAGCGTAATCAGGGTCGAGCTGAGCAGTCCGCCGATGACCGCGCGGGCCAGCGGGGCCTGGGCCTCGCCGCCCTCCCCTACTCCCAACGCCAGCGGGATCAACCCAAAGATCGTGGTCAGCGCGGTCATCAGGATCGGCCGCAGACGCCGCCGTCCCGCCTCCTCGATCGCCTCCCGCAGACCCATACCCTCCTGCCGCCGCAGCAGGTTGGTGTAGTCCACCAGCAGGATCGCGTTGTTGACCACGATCCCGCCCAGCAGAATGCAGCCGATGTACGACTGCATGTTGAACGTGGTCCCGGTCAGAAAGAGCATCCAGATCACTCCGATCGCGGCCAAGGGCACCGAGAACATTACCACGAACGGGTCGCGCAGCGACTCGTAGAGGCTGGCCATCACCATGTAGACCAGCACCAGCGCCAGCACCAGTCCCATCGCCAGCTCGCGAAACGCCTCCTGCTGGTCCTCGTAGTCGCCGCCGAACCCGATGACAAAGCCGCGCGGCGCGGGCAGCGACCGCAGGCCCTCGCGGATGTCCGCGAGGATCGAGCCCATGTCGCGTCCCTCGATGTTCGCCTGCACGGTCACCAGCCGTTCCTGATCCTTGCGCTCGATCTGGACCGGACCGGAACGCGGCTTGACCGTCACGATGTTGCGAAGCACCACCGGCTGGCCGTCCGCGTTGACTACGCTCAGATCGAGAATCTCCCGCAGCGACCGGTACTCGGCGTCCTTGAGCTTGACCCGGATCGCGTACTCATCGCCGCCCTCGCGGTAGTTGCCCGCGGTGGTCCCGGAAATCACCGTCTGGAGCATTTCGGCCACCTGCTGGACCGTCACCTTCATCGCTTCGGCCTTGCTCCGATCCACCGCGATCAGGCGTTCCGGCGCGCCGATGTCGCGGCTGATCTGGGCGTCGGTCACGCCGCGCACATCCTCCACCAGGACCTTGACCCGCTCGGCCAGAGCGTCGGCGGTCTCCAGATCGTGGCCGCGAATCTCCACCACAACCTGCTCGCTGCCGCCCATCATCCGCTGCATCAGAAACAGCCCCTGGCCCGCCCGCGTCCGGATCGTGGCGCCGGGAATGCCGGCAAGCTCCCGCCGCAACGCCGCCGCCACCTCTTCGCTCGACCGCGTCCGCTGGCTCTGGGGCTTCAGCGAGATCCGCAGGTTGGCGGTGTGCGAGCTGCCGCGCCAGTGCGAGCCGCCCACGCTGGCCACGACACTTTCCAGTTCCGGCGTTTCCCGCGTGACGATCGCCTCCACCGCCTCCATCGTTCGATCCACCACGCCGACCCGCGTGCCGACGTCCATCTCCACGTCGACCCGCACCTCGCCCTCGTCGCTGGCGGGCATCAGTTCGCTTCCGACCAGCGGCACCAGGAAGAGACTGCCTCCCAGCAGCAGTAACACCGCCGCCACCACCAGCACCCGATGGTTCAACGCGAAGTGAAGCAGACCCTTGTAGTCCTCCTCCAGCCGGACCAGCATCGCCCCGCTCGTTCGGTAGATTCTGCGGCCGAATGACTCGTGTCCCGCCGGTTCCGGCCCGGCGGCGGCCAGAAAGCGCGACGCCAGCATGGGAATCAGCGTCAGCGCCACACCCAGCGAACAGAGCAGCGCGAACCCGATCACGTACGCCAGTTGCCGGAACATCACGCCGGCCATCCCGCGCACGAAGATCATCGGCAGGAAGATGGCCAGCGTCGTGATGGTGCTGGCTATGATCGCCCCGGTCACCTCCTCCGTTCCGCGGACGGCGGCGTCCTGCGGGTTCGCCTTGGCCTCGCGCATGCGGAAGATGTTCTCCAGGACGACGATCGCGTTGTCCACCAGCATGCCGACGCCCAGGGCCAGTCCGCCGAGCGTCATCAGGTTCAGCGTGAACCCGCCGAAGTAGATCATCGCGAACGTGGCGATGATCGAGACAGGGATGGCGACCGAAATGATCATCGTGCTGCGGACGTTCCGCAGGAACACCAGCAGCACCACTACGGCGAAGAGGCCGCCGTAGAGGGCTGAGGAGCCCACGTTGGTGATCGACCGCTGGATGTACTCCGAGGTGTCAATGATGGGAATGACGTGGATCTGCGGGATGTCCTCGTTGATGCGGTCCAGCTCTTTGAGCACCCGCTGGGCCACCTCCACCGTGTTGGTGCCCGACTGCTTGTTGACCGAGAGGCGTAGTCCCGGCCGGCCGTTGACCCGCACGATCTGGCGCACCCGCTCCCACCGGTCCGCCACCTCGGCCACCTCGCCCAGCCGCACCGGCGATCCCTGATGCACCGCCACCGTCGTGTGGCGAAGCTGGTCCAGGTCCGTGTATTCGCCGGGAGTCCGCAGGGTCAACTCGTGCACTCCGGACTCGATTGTCCCGGCGGGAAGGGTCAGGTTCGCCTCGCGGATGCGGGCGATCACCCGGTCCAGCGGAATATCGAGCGCCTTGAGCTTGTCCGGGTCCAGATCGACGTGAATTTCCCGCTCCAGACCGCCCCAGACGTCCAGCGCCGCCACGCCTGGCACGCGTTCGACGCGGTACTTGATCTGGTCGTCGATGATCCGCCGCGTCTGGATCGGGTCCAGCCCGCTCGAGGCCCCGAGGATCAGGATTGGAAACGCCGCCGGGTCGAACTTCCGCAGCGAAGGCCGGTCCGCGTCTTCCGGCAGGCGCGGGATCACCCGGTCGAGCCGGTCTCGCACGTCGTTGGCCGCGGCGTCCAGGTCGGTGCCCCACGTGAACGTCACCCGCACGCTGCTGCTGCCCTCGGTCGAGACCGACGAGACCTCCTCGACGCCCGGCACCGCGCTCATCGCCTCCTCGACCGGTCGGGTCACCAGTTCCTCGATCTCCTCGGGACTGGCGTTTTCGTACGAGGTCGAGACGCTCAGCGTCGGGTAGGTGATGTCCGGCATCAAATCGACCGGCAGCCGCGAAAGCGACAGTCCGCCCAGGATGATGACGCTGAGCGTCACCATCGTGGTGAACACCGGCCGACGTACGGAGAAACGGGCGATCTTCACAGGCGACCCCCCCGTCCTTTGCCGCCTTGCGCACTCGGCTGGGTGGCCGGACCCGCCTCATCGCGCGGCAGCATGATCGACGCCCCATCCTCCAGGAGGTGCTGTCCCAGCGTCACCACCCGCCCTTCGAGCGCCGGGCTGCGCACCTCGGCCCATTCGCCGTCGATGATTCCCACCTCGATCGGCACGAACCGCGCCGTCTTGGCCGCCGGATCGACCACGAACACCCCTTGCTGATCATCGCGCCGCACCAGCGACGCAGCCGGCGCCACCGTCGCGTCCGCGTGCTCGGCGAACTTGATGCGAGCCCGCACGAACATGCCCGGAGCCAGCAGGCCGTCGGGATTCGGCACTTCCACCTCGACCCGGGCCTGGCGCGACTCCTCCCGCAACACCGGGGCCCGCCGTACCAGGGCGCCTTCGAATTCGCGGTCGCCGTAGGCGTCGGTCATGATCGCCACCGGCTGGCCGATCCGGATCGCCGGAAAATCGCGCTCGATCACATAGATCACCGCCAGGACGGTATCGACGTCCACGATTGAGACGATCGGATCGTTGGCCCTCAGCATCGCCCCTTCATCGACGAACCGCTCAGCCACGAAGCGCGGGCCCTGGCCGTCGATCCACGCGGCGTGAATGCGGGTGTACGAAAGCCGCACCTGGGCCGCCCGCAACTCCGCCTCCTTCTGGCGGATCTGGGCCTGGGCCACCTCGTGCAGCGCCTCAGCCGCCCGGTGCCGGGCCCGGGCCTGGTCCAGTTCCGCCTCCGAAGCCACCTGCTGCTTGCGCAGCTCCTGGGCCCGTTCGAACTCGCGGGCCGCCACCTCGAGGTTGCTGTGGGCGTCGGCCAGGCTCGCCTTGCTGACCTCCAGTTCCGCCCGGGCCTGGGCCACCTGCTGGGCGTATTCCTCGCTGTCCAGTTCGGCGATCAGATCGCCGTTGCGGACCGGATCGCCGATGTTCACGCGCAGCGTCTCGAGCCGGCCCGAGACCTTCGGCGCCGCTATGAACTGCGAATGCGGCATCAGCGTCCCGGTGAATTCGCCCACGTCGCGCACCGTCCGCCGCTCGACCGGGGCGACCTCGACCGCCACGGCCCGGGGGCCGCGACCGCGTCCCCAGCCGTCGGCGTCGCCCTGCTGCGAAACCCGAACATACACCCGCCATCCCACCAGGCCCGCCGCCGCGATCAGAATCAGCAGGACCACGACCTTCTTCATGCATTCACCTCATTACCGATCATTCCCGCATGGACCGCACGCATCGAAACCTTCCGTCCGGCCCCGCTGAGAAACAGGTCCACCAGCAATTCGTCCTCGACCGTCACACTGGCCTCCCGCAAGCTCCGCCCTCGCGCCCGCAGAACCCCCAACAGGAAATGCGCCAGCGTTTCCGGGGCCAGGTCGTCGCGCACCTGCCCGTCCGCCTGCCCCTTGCGGAATATCCCGCCCAGGCTCTCGACCAGAAGCTGCCGCTTGGCCGCCCACTTCTCCTGGATGCGGCCGTGGCACAGCGACATCCGGGCGTCTTCGGTCTGGATCATCCGGAACAACTGCCGCCGCTGGGCGAAAAAATCGCTGATCGCCCGGCATGCCTGATGCACCTGCTCGCGGAATGGGGCCTCGCCCACCACGTCTCGCCGCAGCAGTTCGCACAACTCGGCGAATCCCGAGGTCGCCACCTGAAAGAAGAGATCGTCCTTGTCGGCGAAGTAGCGGTAGACGGTGCCCTTGCCCACCCGGGCCTCGCGTACCACGTCATCCAGCGTGATCTCGTGGAGTCGGCGGCTCGTAAAGAGCCGCTCGGCCGCCTGCATGATCTGCTGACGCTTGTCCGCCTTGGCCATCAGAACCACCTACCGTAACCGTCAACCGCCGTCGGGCTCAAAATGATACTGACCAGTCAGTATCGTAATCATAGCGGCCCGCCGATCCCACGGCAAAAGTATTTGTCCCACCGGGTGTTACCGCAACGGCGGGCGCGATCGGTCCAAAACGGCCGAGACCCTTCCTCCGGTGCGGCATGCACGAGAAGTGGAGTTTGGCCCCTCGTTCGCGTATACTGGTTTACTTGTCCTGAACCACATAAGACGTACGCAGCAGAGGCCAACATGACAGATACGCTGTCCTCCGACAGCCCGGCAAGCAGCCAGCCCCGGTCCTCAGAGCCCGGCATGTCCGGATTCAGGGCTCTTCTGGCCTGGTCGCTGCTGGGGCAGCTTGGCCTCTGGCTGCTCTGCGCGGGTCTGGCAATCGGCTTTCTGCACACCAGCCAGGACCAGTGGTACGTGCTGGCCCGGACGCGGTTTCTGCCGGTGCTGCTGCGGCTGCAGTTGGGCATGCTGCCCTACTACCTGGTGCTCGGTCTGGTTTTCGCCGTCTGGCTGTGGATGATCCGGCGGGCGTGGATCGCCCACCTTCGTCCGGTTCGGGTCTGGCCGGTGCGGGCGGGCATGGTGGGTTTGTGGTTTTGGGCGATCCTGACGATCATGGCCTGGGCGGTGGTCCACCACTTCGGCAGTTTCTGGTCGATGACCACCCTTCTGGCCGACAAGTTCGATATCGTCATCCGCTACCGCGACGTGGCCGTCGTCAGACCGGTCGTCCGGCTCAGCGCGATGCTCCTGGTAATCGTTTCATTTGCCGCGGCGCTCAACCTCGCCATTCACATTTTGGGCGACCCGCGTGGCCGACGGGTCGTGCGGATCGCCGTCGTTATCGTCTTTCTGACCGCGGTCGCCAGCGGAGCGGCCGCGATGCTCCGCTCCTCCGGTCATCAAGCCGCCGCCGGGGTCGAACAGGCTCACCGGTCCGACCGGCCCAACCTGATCGTTCTGGCCAGCGACTCCCTGCGGGCCGATCACCTCGGCTGTTACGGCTACCCGCGCGACACCAGCCCCAACATCGACGCCCTCGCGGCCCAGAGCGTGGTCGTCGAGGACCTGCTGGCCGCCACCGGCAGCACCACCGACTCGTGGTTTTCCACGCTCAGCGGCCTGTGGCCGTACGAGCATGGGATCCGCTCCGTCTTTCCCACTTGCGCCCAAGCCGAAGCCGCCGGGAAGATTCCCACCGTCATCCGCCGCGCCCGCGAGGAAGGCTATCGCACGGTGGTCATGGGCGACTGGGCCGGCTGCAGCTTCGACTCGATCGATCACGGGTTCGAGGTCGTGCAGGTCGATCCGGACATGACGTTTCCCGACTACATCGGAAAGGTCACCGAGAAGACGCACCTGTGGATCATGGCTGCGACCATGAACCCGCTGTGCCGATGGCTTGGCCTGTCGGTCGGCGACGACCTGAACCGCAACACCTATGCCGACATCCTCGACATGATGGACGCCGAGTTTGCCCGGGCTCGCCGGACCGGTCAGCCGCTGCTGCTGGTCGCGTTCGTCTCGGTCACGCACATGCCCTACCGCGTCTACGACGAGTTCGACGTCCGCTTCGGCGAGCCCGGCTACGAGGGCCCGCACGAACGGGCCATGGACGTGTCTCTGGCCAGCCTGCTGGAAGGGGGCGCCAGCGACCGTCTGCGCCAGTCCCGCCAGCGGATCATCGACCTCTACGACACCACCATCTGGATATTCGACCGCATGGTCGGCCGGGCCGTCGAGTCGCTGCGGACCAACGACCTGCTCGACTCCTCGCTGGTTTTGGTCACCAGCGACCACGGCGAGGACTTCTTCGAACCGGGCACCGACTCGAGCCACGGCAAATATGTCAACGCCGGCCTTCAGAGCTTCCATTTGCCGTTCGTGCTCCGATGGCCCGAAAGGCTGTCGCCGCATCGCGTCCAGCGCCGGGTCCGCAACATCGACGTCGCGCCGACCCTCGTCGATCTGCTCGACCTGCCGCCGCTCGGACGGATCAGCGGCCAAAGCTTCGTTGATCTCCTGCTTGACCCAACCCGCGACGACGGCGACAAGAGCGCGCCGTGCTTCTTCGAAACCGGCTTCCTGTGGGACTGCGAAGCCACCTACCCGCCCGACGGCAACCACCTCGGCTACCCCGCCATGAGCATGGTCGTATCGCCCGACCCGCAGTGGTACTACCGCATGGTCATTCCCGAAGCCACCTATCCGACGGTGATGCGGGCCAAGGACCGCGCGGTGCTGATCGGCGACTGGAAACTGGCGTACCTGGCCACTTGCGGCAGGCCCACCCTCCAGCTCTTTGACATCGCCGACGACCCGCACTGCCGCAACCCGCTGCCTTTCGACCAGGGCCCCTTCAACGATCTCGCCCGGCAACTCCACGCCTGGATCACCGCCGATCCGCGCGAGGAATTCTACCTGTACGACGGCATGACCCGCCGGCAGTTCGATCGGCTCTTTGTGCACACCGACTGATTCCGCTCCGCGCCGAGGCTCCGAGCTTTTTTGTATTGCCAGCCCCTCCGTATCCACTATAATCAGCCGCCAGAAGACAGGGAGTATCATTGGCCGTGCCGCGGAGGGGTGCAGGTTCGTGGCGAGCATGTTCACGCGGAAGTTCGAACGCCGGATCTACATTTTTCTGGCCGTTGTGGCGCTCTCGGTGACGTGGGGGTTCGCGTTCGGCGTCTACGCCCTCTGGCCAGCCAACGTCGAAACCGGCTACGAACCGGACCAGCCCATCGCCTACTCGCACCGCCTCCACGCCGGTGAACTGCAAATCGATTGCCAGTACTGCCACTCCAACGTCCAGACCGGCGCCCACGCCGACATCTCCTCGGTCGCCAACTGCATGAAGTGCCACACCCAGGTGCAGACCAAGGGCGCGGACGGCCGGATTAAGCCCGAGATCGCCAAGCTGCTCGAACACTGGGAGACCAGGACGCCGATCCGATGGGTCTTCGTCCACAACCTCGCCGACTTCGTCTACTTCGACCACAGCCGCCACATCAACGCGGACCTCGACTGCCAGGAGTGCCACGGCCAGGTCGAGCTCATGGAGCGGGTCCAACAGGTCTATCCGCTGACGATGGGCTGGTGTCTGGAGTGCCACCGCAAGGCGCCGCCTCCGGGCTATCCGGACCGGCCCGAAAGCTATCCGCAGGGCCGCGATACCTGGGCCCCGACCCACTGCTACGCCTGCCATCGGTGAAACGAAAAGTGGAGCAAGTCGTGACAGCAATGGTGAAAGGCCGAACGCATGACTGACCGCTTGCCGCAAGACGACCGGCCGATCGGCTGGTGGGAACTGCTGGCCTCGCGGCTCGACCCGCGGACGCTGGCCGAGATGACCGCCATGAGCCGCCGATCGGCGCTGAAGCTGATGGGGGCGTCGCTCGCCGTCGCGCTGGGCGTGCCCGGCTGCCGGCGCAAGCCCGAGCGCAAGATCGTCAGCCGCATCGACGGCCCGGAGTACCAGCATCCCGGCGAACCGCTGCAGTACTCCTCGACCTGGACCGAAGGGCCGCACCCTTACGGCATGCTCGTCGAGGCCATCGACGGCCGGCCGGTCAAGATCGAGGGCAACCCTTCGCACCCGATCAACGGCGAAGCCAGCAGCGCCGCCATGCAAGCCTCGATCTACTCGCTCTACGATCCCGACCGCCTGACCGCCCCGCTCAGGAGCGGCCAGCCGATCCCGTGGCCGCAGGCCGACGCCGAAATCCTCGCCGCCCTCAGATCGGCCAAACGCACCGCCCTGATCACCCGCGCGACCCTCGGACCATCCGAACGGGCGATGGTCGAACGGTTCATCCAAGCCGCGCCGGGCGCCCGCCACTTCGTTCACGAACCGGCCTTCGATGCCTCGCGACGGGCCGCCTGGCAGACCGTCTTCGGCCAACCGGGCGAACTGGTTCCGCAATTCGACCGCGCCAAAGTCATTGTCAGCCTCGGCAGCGACTTTCTGGGCACGGACGGCGCGGTGCTCGCGAACATCCGCCAGTTCTCATCACGCCGGGCCCTCGTCGACCAAGCGCCGACCGAGCTGTCGATGCCGCGGCTGTACGTCGTCGAGTCGGGCCTGACCGTCACCGGCGCCGCCGCCGACCATCGCCTTCGTGCTCGACCTTCCGAGTTGGCGACACTCGCCCGATACATCCGGGCCGGCCTGCGAACCGACACCCCGTCGACCGGATTTGTGGCCACCATGATCGATGACCTGCGCGAGGCGCGGGGCGAGGCCCTCGTGCTTGCCGGTCCGCAGCTGGGCGCGGACGTCCACGCCCTGGTCGCCCTGATCAACCGCGAGCTGGACGCCTACGGCCGAACGCTGGCCTGGAACCCTTCGCCGCCGACGCTGCCGCCCACCGACCGCAGCGAGATCGAATCCTACCTGGCCGACGGCGTCGACGTGCTGATCGTCCTGGGAACCAACCCGGTCTTCGACTGGCCCACGCCGCGCATCCGGTCGCTGATCGAAGGCGCCACGCTCTCGGTCGGTCAGGGGCTGTATCTGGATGAGACGCTGGCCGCCTGCACCTTCGCCCTGCCCGCCAGCCATAACCTCGAATCTTGGAACGACGCCTCGCCCAATCCAGCTGTCCATTCCGTCTGCCAGCCGGTGATCGCCCCGCTGCACGCCTCGCGCCAGGAAGCCGAGTCGCTGCTGCTTTGGACCAAGGTTCTCGCGCCGGACGATCCGGAGTTGACGGACCTTCGCGACTGGCACGACTTCGTCCGCCTCCAGTGGCAAAGACGCCTGTTTCCCGACGCAGCCGACTTCGAGGATCGCTGGATCGAGTCGCTGCGAACCGGCGTCGTCCTTCGCCCAGCCGAACCGCCGGTCCCGCCGATGGACGTCGCCGCCGCTGAGCGGCTCATCGCCACGGGAAGCCTGACTTCCGGCGAACTCGAACTGGTCATCGCCCCTCACCACGCCATCCACGACGGGCGTTTCGCCAACAACGGCTGGCTCCAGGAATTGCCCGATCCGATCTCCAAGCTCGTGTGGGACAACGCCGCCGCCGTCAGCCCCGCCACCGCCCAACGCTTCGACCTGGCCGAAGGCGACGTGGTCGAACTCCGCGCCGGCGAGGGCGTCGTCGAGATCCCCATCCTCCTTCAGCCGGGAACCGCGGACGGCGCGATCGTTGTCACCCTCGGCTACGGCCGAACCCGCGCCGGCCGGGTCGGCAACGCGGTCGGCGTCAACGTCGCGCCGCTCGTCCAACCCGGACCCACGCCCTGGCTCGCCTCCAACGTCTACCTCCGCAAACTCAACCGCCGCTATCCCCTGGTCCGCACCCAGGAACACGCCTCGATGGAAGACCGCCCGATCGTCCTGGCCGGCACGTTGAGCGAGTTCCGCGACCACCCCGATTTTGTCGAGCACCTCCACTACGAACATCCGAAAGCCGACATCTATCCGGAGTACAACTGGCAGGGCCCGCAATGGGCGATGGCCATCGACCAGACCCTCTGCATCGGCTGCGGCGCCTGCGTGATCGCCTGCCAGGCTGAGAACAACATTCCCGTGGTCGGCAAGCTCGAGTGCGAGCACAGCCGCAACATGCACTGGCTGCGCATCCACCGCTACTACGTCGGCGACCCCGAGAACCCGCGGGTCTACCATCAGCCGATGCCCTGCCAGCACTGCGAAAACGCCCCGTGCGAGAACGTCTGCCCGGTCAACGCCACCACGCACGACCTCGAGGGCCTCAACCAGATGGTCTATAACCGCTGCATCGGCACCCGCTACTGCTCCAACAACTGTCCGTACAAGGTCCGCCGGTTCAACTTCTTCGACTACCAGCGCCGCCTCCTGCGGGCGCCGGTCCAGGAACTCGCCTACAACCCCAACGTCACCGTGCGCTCCGTGGGCGTCATGGAGAAGTGCACGTTCTGCATCCAGCGGATCAACCAGGCCAAGTTCGCCGCCAAGAACAACAACGTCCCGATTCCCGACGGCGCGGTCAAGACCGCCTGCCAGCAGGCCTGTCCCGCCGGTGCGATCGTCTTCGGCGACCTGGCCGACCCGGCCAGCGTGGTGCGCCGATGGCACGCCTCCGGCCGGGCCTACAAGCTCCTGGCCGTGCTAAACACCCAGCCGCGGGTCGACTATCTGGCCCGCATCCGCAACCCGCACCCGGCCCTTGCGTCGTCGCAGGGAGGCCACGGATGACCCGCATCGAAGGCACGCCGCTGCCGACCCGCGAGGCGCTCGTCCTGGGCGAGGTCGATTTCCGCCGGCTCGACGACGATATCAACCGCCCGCTCGAGTCGTTTCCCACCCTCCGCTGGTGGGCCGCCTTCGCCGTCACGTCCTCAATGGCCCTCATGCTGTTGTTCTGCCTCGGCCTGACCGTGGCCCGCGGCGTCGGCATATGGGGCGTCAACATTCCGGTCGGGTGGGGCTGGGCCATCGTCAACTTCGTCTTCTGGATCGGCATCGGCCACGCCGGCACCCTCATCAGCGCGATCCTCTTCCTGCTCCGCCAGCGCTGGCGCACGGGCATCGCCCGCTTCGCTGAGGCCATGACCATCTTCGCCGTGGTCTGCGCCCTGATCTTTCCCCTCTTCCACACCGGCCGGCCGTGGCTCGCCTGGTACTGGCTGCTGCCGCTGCCCAACGCGCACGGCATCTGGCCCAACTTCCGCTCGCCGCTGCTGTGGGACGTCTTTGCCGTCAGCACCTACGGCCTGGTCTCGCTGCTGTTCTGGTACACCGGTCTGATTCCGGACATCGCCACCGCCCGCGACCGGGCCCGCCATCCGCTCCGCAAGGTCTTCTACGGCGTTTTAAGCCTCGGCTGGACCGGCAGCGCCCGGGCCTGGAGCCACTACGAGCGGGCCTACCTGCTCTTTGCCGGCCTGGCCACGCCGCTGGTATTGAGCGTCCACAGCGTGGTTTCGTTCGACTTCGCGACCTCCGTCGTACCCGGCTGGCACGTGACCATCTTCCCGCCCTACTTCGTGGCCGGAGCGATCTTCAGCGGCCTGGCCCTGGTGGCCACGCTGATCATCATCATGCGCCGCATGTTCCGCCTGCAGCACGTGATCACCATCCGCCACCTGGAGATCATGAACAAGCTGGTGGTCGCCACCTCGCTGATGGTCGGCTACGCGTACCTGACCGAAATCTTCATCGCCTGGTACGCGGGCAGCCTCTACGAGTACTTCAGCATGACCAACCGCATGTTCGGCCCCTATGCCTGGGCCTACTGGATCATGATCGCCTGCAACGCCGTCTTTCCGCAACTGCTGTGGATCGGCCGCGTGCGCCGCTCGATCCTCCTGATGTACCCGATCGTGATCCTGGTCAACGTCGGCATGTGGTTCGAGCGGTTCGTCATCATCGCCAGCAGCCTCAGCCGCGACTACCTGCCCGCCAACTGGCACTACTACCGGCCGACGTGGGTCGACGTCGGCATCTTCGTCGGCAGCTTCGGACTGTTCCTGACCCTCATGCTCCTGTTCGTGCGATTGCTGCCCACCGTCTCGCTGGCCGAGCTCAAGAGCGTCCTGCCCAACGCCCAGCCGGCAAGGAGGGCCCGCCATGGCTGAGCGCCTCAAAACCGTCGGCGTGGTCGGGCTCTTCGACGATCCGCAAACGCTCCTCGCCGCCGCCGCGGCCGTCCGCGACGAAGGCTACGAGCGGTGGGACTGCCACACGCCCTATCCCGTCCACGGCCTCGACCGCGCCATGAACAATCCGCCCAGTCCGATCCCCGCCATCGGCCTGGCGGCGGGCCTGATAGGGGCGGTCGCCGGCATGCTCATGCAGTGGTGGACCTCCGTGGTCGACTATCCGATCCTGATCGGCGGCAAACCGCTGTTCAGTTGGCCCGCGTTCGTGCCGATCACCTTCGAGCTGTTCGTCCTCTTTGCCGCGTTGGCCACCATGGCCGGCATGATCGGCTTTTGCCGCCTGGGCCGCTGGCGATCGCCGCTGCACGGCTCGAACGTGATGGCCGAGGTCACCGGGGCCCGCTTCGCCATCGTCCTGGACGCCCGCGACAAGCGGTTCAGCGAAATCGCCGCCCGTCGGCTCCTCGAAAAGTCCGGCTGCCGCGACGTCCGGCCGCTGCACGAAACACAGCAAGAGGACCGCTCGATCATATGAACTGGATCCGCCGAAAACTCGAGACCTGGTCGCCGACCTTCTCGCCCACCGTCTACAAGGGCATACTGGCGGCGATCGTCTCAGCCGCGTTCGTCATTCCGCTGGGCCTCGTGGCCCTGCCCTATATCGAATTCTTCAACGGCATGGCCGTTCAGCCCAAGGGCAAGACCCAACAGCTCTACGGCCGGCTCTTCGGCGAGGAACTCGTGGTCAACCGCCCGCCCGTACCCGGCACCGTCCCGCGCCACTACGAGCCGTACCCCTTTCCCGGCGCCGACGAACGGACGGAACTGCTCGCCGCCGAGGGACTGATCGACCCCACCCGTCCCACGCGCGAGAACCTCCGGCGCGGCCGCGAACTCTACAACATCTTCTGCATCGTCTGCCACGGTCCAATCGGACTCGCCGATGGGCCCGTTGTCGGACCCAACCGCTATCCCGCGCCGCCCAGCCTCCACGAAACGGCCAGGAACTACACCGACGCCCGCATCGTCCACATCATCAGCCAGGGCAAGGGCCTGATGCCCCTCTACGGCGATAAGATCGAGTTTCAGGACTGCTGGGCCGTCATCTACTACGTCCGCGCCCTGCAACGCGCACTGGCCGCCGCCACCCAACCGGCCGCCGCGCCAACCCCCGAGCCTTCGCCATGACCAACGAACCGATCGGACAACCCGGGTTGCCCCACTCGCGGCTGACCCTCAAACGGATGGCTGCCGTGGCGGTCCTGCTGATCGCAGCTGGGGCGGTCCTCTCGCTGCTGGGCCTGTTGCGTCCGGCCTGGCAGCCGCGGCTGACCGCTGGATGGCTCTGGGCCTTCACCTTCACCTGGACCGTCCTGCTCGGCTGTCTGTTCTTCGTCGCCCTTCAGCACGTCACCGCCTCGGTCTGGTCGGTGGTCATCCGCCGCGCAGCCGAGATGCTCGCCCGCCCGATCTGGATCCTGGCCCTGCTGTTTGTCCCGATCGCCCTGATCGTCGCCGGAGTCATCGACGTGCCCCTTTTTCCCTGGACCGGTCCTGAACCGCCCGAGCATTGGATCGGAGGCAAGACAATCCACCTGTATCCGAACCTCTTCGTCGCCCGCGGAGCGCTGTACTTCATCGTCTGGATCGCCTTCGCCCGCTTCTTTGTCGATACCTCCATCCACCAGGACGAGACCGCCGACCCGCAACTGACGGACAGGATGCGCCGGTATTCCACCGTGTTCATGCTCCTGTTCGCCCTCACCGGCTCGCTGGCCGCGGTCGATTGGCTCATGAGTCTGGCGCCGGCCTGGTACAGCACGATCTTCCCCGTCTACGTCTTCGCCGGATCGGTAGTCGCTGCGCTGGCCGCCATTACCCTCGCGACGATCTGGCTCCGCTCGCTCGGCCTCCTCGGCGATGGTATCGTCACCGCCGACCACCTCTACAGTCTCGGCGGCCTGCTGTTCGCGTTCTCCTGCTTCTGGGCCTACATCGCCTTCAGCCAGTACATGCTGATCTGGTACGGCAACATTCCCGAGGAGACTGTCTGGTTCATCCGCCGCCTCCATGGGCCCTGGTACCCTCTGACGATCCTACTGGCCGCCATCCGGTTCGTCGCGCCGTTCCTGCTGCTGCTTCCGCGCCGGGCGAAAACGGCGCCGCGGCTGCTCGTCGGCGTCTGCGCCCTCCTGCTGCTCGGGCAACTGCTAGACCTCTACTGGCTGATCGCGCCCGAACTGCCGCCGGGCGTCCCGCGGCTGGGTTTGCCCGAACTGGCTCCGCTGCTTTTGATGCTGGGAATCGTACTGCTCTACGTGGTAAAATTCGTGGGTGGACATCGGATGCTTCCGGTGGGGGACCCGCTGTTCGAGGAGTCCCGGCACTTTCACCTGTAAGGGGGTGTGAACAATGATGTGGAAACCGGTACTGCTCACGGTCATTTGGTTGATCGTCCTGGCTGCGCCCAGCCTGGCCCAGACCACCGCCACGGCGCCTGTGCCCGAGGTCGTGGAAAAACTCGGCCAGACCATCCCGATGGACCTGACCTTCACCGACGAGAACGGCCAAACCGTCACGCTCGGCGAACTGATCGACAAGCCCACCGTCCTGACGCTGGTCTACTACGGCTGTCCCGGCATTTGCAGCCCGCTCCTCCGCGAGGTCGCCTCCGTGGTGGTCAAAACGCCGCTGGAGCCCGGCCAGGACTACGAACTGGTCACCGTAAGCTTCGATCCGCGCGAAGGCACGGAACTGGCCCAACTGGCCAACAAAGCCATCCGCCAATCCGCCAAGCGCACCATCCCCGACGGCGCCTGGCATTTCCTCACCGGCCGGCCCGAAAACATCAATAAACTCACCGACGCCGTCGGCTTCCACTACGTCCCTGACGGCGACGACTTCATCCACCCCGCCACCGTTATCTTCCTGACCAAAGACGGCAAGATCGTCCGCTACCTCAACGGCTTGGAGATCCTGCCCGCCGACCTCCAGCTCGCCGTCACCGACGCCACCGCCGGACGGGCCCGGTCGTTCATGCAGCGGATCCAGCGGATCTGCTACTCCTACGACCCAGCCGAACGCACCTACGTCTTTAAGATCAACCGCATCA
Source organism: Phycisphaerae bacterium (assembly GCA_012729815.1). Classification (NCBI taxonomy): domain Bacteria; kingdom Pseudomonadati; phylum Planctomycetota; class Phycisphaerae; species Phycisphaerae bacterium. The sequence goes on from JAAYCJ010000085.1 coordinate 19,335, forward strand.
TCCTCTTCGCCACCCTCCTGTTCGTGGCCGTCTTCGGCGGCTTTCTGCTCTGGCGAGGCAGGAAACCCGCACCGCCTTCGGAGAAACCGTCATGAGTGATGCACCTATCCAACTCGATCAGCCAAACGCGCCATCCTACCTGCAGCGAGGTGGGATATTCTCGTGGCTGCTGACCACCGACCACAAGCGGATCGGCGTGCTCTACCTGATCAGCATCACCGCCCTGTTTCTCTTCGGCGTCTCGATGGCCTTCACCTTCCGACTCGAACTGCTCTCTCCCGGCATGCAACTGATGTCCCTGGAAACCTACAACCGCATGCTCACCCTTCACGGGGTGACCATGATCTTCCTGTTCATCATCCCAGCCATTCCGTCAATCTTCGGCAACTTCCTGCTGCCCATCATGCTCGGAGCCAACGACGTCTACTTCCCTCGCCTCAATCTGCTCTCGTGGTACTGCTACGTCGTCGGAGCGCTGATGGCCCTGGCCTCCGTCGCCTACGGCGGACCCAACACCGGCTGGACCTTCTACGTCCCCTTCAGCGTCGAGACCGAAGCCAACATCTTCATCCCGCTCTCCGCCGTGGTCGTCCTGGGATGGTCCTCGATCCTCACGGGCCTCAACTTCGTGACCACCGTCCACCGCCTCCGCGCCCCGGGCCAGACCTGGTTCCGCTTGCCCCTGTTCGTCTGGGCCCTCTACGCCACCGCCTGGACCCAGCTCCTGGTCACGCCGGTGCTAGCGATCACGCTCGTCCTGGTCGTTCTCGACCGCCTGCTGAATATCGGCATGTTCGACCCCGGCCGCGGCGGCGATCCCATCCTCTACCAGCACCTGTTCTGGATCTACTCCCACCCCGCCGTCTACATCATGATTCTGCCCGCCATGGGCGCCGTCTCCGAAATCATCCCCACCTTCGCCCGGCGAACCATCTTCGGCTACAAGTTCATCGCCATGTCCTCGGTCGCCATCGCCGGTATCGGATCGCTGGTCTGGGGACATCACATGTTCACCAGCGGCCAGTCCGACACCGCCCGTATCGTCTTTTCCTTCCTGACCTTCCTGGTCGCCGTGCCCAGCGGCGTGAAGGTCTTCAACTGGGTCGCCACCCTCTACAAGGGCTCCATCGTCCTGCACGTCGCCCTCGTCTTCACCCTCATGTTCATCGTCCTGTTCACCATCGGCGGCCTGACCGGCCTGATGCAGGGCGCCCTGGCCCTCAACATCCACATCCACGACACCGCCTTCATCGTCGCCCACTTCCACTACGTCATGTTCGGCGGGGCCGGCGTGATGTTCTTCGCCGCCCTCCACTACTGGTGGCCCAAGATGTTCGGCCGGCTCTACAACACCTCCGTCGCCCTCGCCGCCGCCCTGATCTTCTTCGTGGGCTTTAATCTGCTCTATTTCCCGCTGCTCGTTGCGGGTCTCGAGGGCATGCCGCGACGCTACGGCGACTACCTGCCCTACTACACCGTCTACCACCAGCTCTCCACCGTCGGCTCGTGGATCCTCGTCTTCGCCATCCTGCTGATGTTCGCCAACCTCGTCCGGTCTCTCCGCAGCGGACCCCGCGCGCCGCGCAATCCCTGGGGCAGCACCAGCATCGAATGGTTCATCAGCTCGCCGCCGAGAGAGGAGAACTTCGAACACACGCCGGAAATCAGAGCCAAGCCCTACACCTACCCGCAAGAGGTCCAGGATGACCCGCCGCCATCCATCTGAACAACTCATCGCCGAGGCGACCCGCCCGCCGCACGGTCACGCCGACCCCTTCGGCGCCCGCATGGGCATGTGGCTGTTCCTCTTCACCGAGGTCCTGCTCTTCGGCACCCTCTTTCTCGTCTACGCCGTCTACCTCGAGACCTACACCCGCGAGTTCAACCGCGGCTCCACCACCCTCGCTGTGCCCGTCGGAGCCGTCAACACCCTCATCCTCCTGACCAGCAGCCTGACCATGGCCCTGGCCGTCGCCGCCCTCCATCGGGCCCGCCGACGCCTCTCAATGGCCCTGCTGGCCGCCACCATCGCCCTGGCCGCCGCCTTCCTGGTCATCAAAGCCTTCGAATGGGCCGACAAGTTCGACCACCACATCTATCCCGGCTCCGAGATCTTTGCCGAGGCCGCGACGGGCTACGAGTTGTTCTTCAACCTCTACTTCGTGATGACCGGCCTGCACGCCCTGCACGTGGCGGTCGGCGCCGGCGTGATCGCCGCCGCCATCCTCCTGGTCGCCCGCTCCGCCGATCCGCAGCGGCGCGTCGCCCTGCTGGAGAACACCGGCCTCTACTGGCACCTGGTGGATATGGTCTGGATCTACCTGTTTCCCCTGTTCTATCTGATCGGATGAGCCATGAGCGACGACGCCGAACAAACCCAAGTCGCCAAACCCCATCACCCGCCGATCCCGCCAGGTCTCTACGTGAAGGTCTGGATCGCCCTGGTGCTCCTGACCGGCGTGACCGTCACCGTCAGCTATCTCGACATGCAGAAGTTCACCGTCTTTACCGCCATGCTCATCGCCACCGTCAAAGCCTCGCTCGTCCTGCTCTACTTCATGCACATCCGATTTGAAAAGGTCGTATTCCAGCTCATGATCCTGTTCACCCTGATCATCTACGCCATCTTCATCTTCCTGACCTTCGCCGACTATTCGTACCGGTAAACGGGAACGCTATGCAACAACAGGTGAAACCATGATCGCCGCCGTCGCCGACATCACCCGCGAGATCGATCGCGCATTCTACATCATCACCGCGATCTGCATCGTCCTGTTCGTCGTCATCACCGTGGCCATGGTCGTCTTCGTGATCCGCTACCACCACTCCCGCACCCGCACCACAGCCCAGATCCGCGTCAACTATCCGCTGGAGATCACCTGGACCGTCATTCCCACCGCCATCGTCATCTTCATGTTCTTCATCGGTTACGAGGGGTTCCGCATCCTCCGCTCGCCGCCGCCCGACGCCAAAATCGTCCGCGTCATCGGCCAGCAGTGGGTCTGGAGCTTCTTCTATCCGGAAGAACAGATCACCTCCGAGCGCCTGGTCCTGCCCGTCGGCCGGGCCGTCAAGTTCGAACTCGAGACCCGCGACGTGATCCACAGCTTCTACCTGCCCGCCTTCCGCGTCAAGGAGGACATGGTGCCCGGACGCGACACCTTTTTGTGGCTCGAACCGCAGGAGACCGGAACCTACACCATCTTCTGCGCCGAGTTTTGCGGCAAGGGCCACGCCACCATGATCGCCGAGATGGACGTGGTCACGCTCGAACAGTACGAGCAATGGGTGCGCGACAAAATCGCCGAGCGATATCGGCCGATCGTCGTCGCCGAGGCCATGGACCCCAACTCCCAAGCCATCCGGCAGCGCAACGCACCCGAGCTGTTCCTGACCTACTGCGCGGTCTGCCACGGCGAACGGGGCGAAGGCGGCCTCGTCGAAAACGCCCGCAACTTCCAGGATCCCGCCGGCTGGGTCCGCAGCCCCACCGTGCCCGATGTCTTCCGCACCCTCACCGAAGGGATCGAAGGCACGCGGATGAACTCGTTCCGGCAACTGCCCGCGCCGGACCGCTTCGCCCTCGCCCACCACGTCCGCTCGTTCCTGCCGCCCAATCAGCGGCCCGAGGCCCCGCCCCAAACCGTCGCCGCTCTCGTCGACGAGTACGACCTGGAAAAACCGCCCGCGCCGCCGCCGCAGATCGACATTGAAGAGGCCATCGAAACCTTCATCCGTGAAACCGAGCGAGGACCGGCCCCTCAACAGCCGCCGACCACCGCTCCAGGCACGAGGCACAATGGAAACACCACGCAACCGCAATGACGGCTGGCTCGACGCGCTCCTGCAACTGACCAAGGCAAGGATTACCCTGGCCGTCACCGGTTCGACCGCCACCGGCTGGATCCTCTTCGCCCAGACCGTCTCGCTCCCGATCCTCTATCCGATCGTCGGCGTCTTCCTGCTCGCCTGTGGATGCGCCGCCCTCAACGAGGTCCAGGAGGCCCGCCTCGACGCGAAAATGGCCCGCACCGCCGGTCGGCCGATCCCCGCCGGCCGCATCGACCCCCTGGCCGCCCTCTTTTTCGCCGTCACCTTCATCCTGCTGGGCTTCTACTTCCTCGCCTCCATCGACCGCCACCTGCCCGCGGTGCTCCTGCTCGGCCTGCTCGCCGTGGTCTGGTACAACGGCGTCTACACCTACCTCAAGCGCCGCACCCCCTTCGCCGTCCTGCCCGGCGCCCTGGTCGGCGCCATCCCGCCGATCATCGGCTGGGCCGCCGCAGGAGGACTCCCAAGCGACCCAGCCATCCTGCTGGTCGCGTGCTTCTTCTTCATCTGGCAGGTCCCCCACTTCTGGCTGCTGATGCTCATGCGGGCCGACGAATACGCCCGCGCCGGCCTGCCCACTCCCGCCACCGTCTTTGCGCCGCGGCAACTCTCGCGCATTACCTTCATCTGGATCCTGGCCACCGCCGCCGCCGGACTGGTCCTGACCCTCCTGATCCGCCTGAGCCTTCCCTGGAACGTCCTGACCTTCGCCGCCTCCATCTGGCTGGCCCTCCAAGCCGTCCGCATCCTCCGCACCACCCAGCCGCCCGACCGCCGCGCGTTCGCCCAACTCATCGCCTACGCCGCAATGGTCATGCTCTTCCTCTGCCTCAACGCCCTGACCTGACCGCCCCACAGAACGCCCCAAAACGCTGGAAACAGTGGACAAATCCGACTACGATGGAAAAGGGGACATTCTACTTTTTCGGGTGGACCGGACTGAGACCGACACGATGACCGAACTGGCAACGACCAACCCAGCCGACCCGCCGTGGCTGACCATCCGGCGCGGCACGCTCGCCGCCGCCGACAACGGCGGCCTGTTCGTCTCGCCCGGCTACGGCCGCCATCCGCGCCGCTGCATCGACAGCTTCGAGATCATCCTCATGCGCGAAGGCCAAATGACCATCGCCGAAGACGACCGCGTCTTTGAGCTCGCCCAACACGACGCCCTCGTCCTCCTCGCCGGACGACAGCATCAGGGCCTCAGCGACTACGACCGCCGCACCAGCTTCTACTGGGTCCACTTCCGCCTCAGACCCAAACAGCACGCCATCGCCGCCACCGACCAGTCCGCCGACACCAACATCAGCATCCCGCAGTTAAGCCGACCCGGCCGGCCCGAACGCCTCGTCGAACTCTTCCGCCGCTTCCTCCACGACCAGGAGCAGGGTTTCGCCTCGCCCGTCGAAGCCGACCTGCTGGTCACCTCCATGCTCGCCGAACTCGCCTTCCACCACCGCGCCGAACCCCACGGCGCCAAAGCCGAAGCCCTCGCCGGACAGGTCCGCTCCTTCATTGACGGAGCCTTCTGCCGGCCCGACCTCTCGCCCGGCCTCGTCGCCGCCGAACTCGACCTCAACGCCGACTACCTCGGCCGCGTCTTCAAGCGCGTCGCGGGCCAAACCCTCGGCCAATACATCAACGCCCGCCGACTCCGCGAGGCCCGACGCCTCCTCCAGGAGTCCGACCTGACCGTCAACCAGGTCGCCCGCGCCGCCGGCTTCGCCGATCCGGGCTACTTCCGCCGCATCTTCCGCCGCCACTTCGGCGCCAAACCCGGCGACCTCCGCCGGCTCTACTTCCGCGTCCACGTCAACGTCCGATGACCCAACCGAAACCCCCTTGCAGCCGATCCGTCCAACGCTAGAATATCCTCACGATCAACGGACACTCAAACCGCTGGAGCATCCGATGGCGAACAACCGACAGGCAATCGACCCAGCCGACCGGCACATCCTCCGCGACCTGGCCAGCCGACTGGCCAACCACGCCGCCGACCCTGTCATGGACGAACGCCGACGCGCCTGGCGGCGACTCGCCGCGCGAGACCCGCAGCGGCCCATGATCCTCGCCGAAACCGGCGGCGTCCTCGATGAACTGATCCCCGTCGCCACGCTCCGCTGCTCGACGCGATGGCAGCCTTTCGAGCGCAGCCTCCGCGAGTTGATCTTCCGCGTCGAGGAGGTCCGCGATGACTTCGTCCTCGAACCCTTCATCAACTGCGGCTGGCACGTCGGCATCAGCGACTACGGCGTCCCCTTTGAACAGCATCGCGGCGACAACGCCGGCAAACTCGGCAGCTACGTCTGGGAGTCGCCGCTCAAGAACTTCCCAGCCGACCTCGACAAACTTCACCCGCGCCGCTGCCACGTCGACCGCGACTCCACCCTCGCCGCCAAGACCGAACTCGAAGAACTCTTCGACGGCATCCTCCCCGTCCGCATGCGAGGCGGCTTCCAGTGGACCCAGGGCATGACCTGGCCCGCCATCCAACTGGTCGGCCTCGAACAGTTCATGGTGCTCATGATGGACGACCCGCAAACCGTCCACCGCCTCATGGCCTTCCTCCGCGACGACCACATCGCCGTCAACACATGGCTCGAACGCGAAGGCCTGCTGACCCTCAACAACGAAAACGACTACATCGGCTCGGGCAGCCAGGGCTACACCGATGAACTCCCGCAAGCCGGCTGGAAGGAAGGCGACCCCGTCCGCCTCAAGGACCTCTGGGCCCTCTCGGAGTCCCAGGAAACCGTCGGCGTCGGACCCGATATGTTCGAGGAATTCGTCTTCCAGTATCAGCTTCCCGTGATCGAGCGGTTCGGCCTGTGCTACTACGGCTGCTGTGAACCCGTCCACAATCGCTGGCACGTCGTCAAACGAATCCCGAACCTCCGCCGGATCTCCGTCTCGCCCTGGTGCGACCAGGCCTTCATGGCCGACGCCCTCGGCCGCGACTACATCTTCTGCCGCAAACCCAACCCCACCCTCATCAGCGTCGAACGCTTCGACGAGGGCCTCATCCGTCGCGACATCCGCGAGACCCTCCATGCCGCCGGCGACTGCCCCCTCGAATTCGCCATGAAAGACGTCCACACCCTCTGCGATCAACCCAGCCGCCTCGGCCGATGGGTCCAGATCGTCCGCGAAGAAACCACCTGACCGCACCTGAGCAAAACTCCTCCCCCATCTCCGCATGCTCCGCGCCCCCTCTTTCCCACCTTCGCTACCTTCGCGATCTTCTGTTCAAACTCTTCTCCCGCCTTCTCCGCGTGCTCCGCGTGCTCCGTGCCAATCCAAAACGAATTCCCGTTGACTGCCGTATCTCATCCGTCAAAATAGTCACAACAATCGCCGCAACGTGGACCAAATGCCGGGAGCCGAACCATGCACGACCCACACCTGCACCTGTTCATCAACGACAGCGAAATCCTCGCCCGCTCCGACCTGCACCGCATGGTTCAGCCGCTCCGCAAAGAGCACGGCAACCCCGTCCTCACGCCCAACCAGAAAGACGAAGGCACCGCCATCGGCTACTCCTCCATGCTCCACGACCCGCACGACAACCGCTACAAGCTCTGGTACATGGCCCACGAGGACGGCCTGATCCGCCTCGCCACCTCACCCGACGCCGTCAACTGGACCCGCTGCGGCTTCGCTACCGCCGACGAGTTCCAGACCCGCTGCGACAACCTCGGCCTCGCCCCCGTCGGCAAGCGCGTCGATCCCTTCTTCAAAAATGCCCGCTTCGTCGGCTTCGCCTACTACGTCAATCAGCTCGCCGGCGACCGCGGTCAGGGCATCCACTTCCTCCGCTGCAACGACGGCAAGACCCTCGAACCCCATCTGCCCGGCCCGCTGCCCGGCGTCGGCGACCGATCCAGCATCCTCTACGACCACGTCGCCGACGAATATCTCTTTGTTAGCCGACCGCCGCGCCTGGGCTTTAGGAAGGATGAACCCGTCAAACCGCGACTCGCCAACCTCTGGAAGAGCGCCGACCTCGTCCATTGGGACGATTGCGGCGTCGTCCTCGGCCATGACGACCTCGACCCGCGCGACGTCCAGATCTACGGCCTTCAGCCGTTCCGCTACGGCCGCGGTTTCCTCGGCTTCGCCGAAATCTACCATGAAGCCGTCGAACGACTCGACACCCAACTCGTCTGGTCCGACGACGGCCTGCGCTGGCATCGCACCATCCCGCGTGACCCCGTCCTGCCGCTCGGCGGCGAAGGCGGCTGGGACACCCACTGGGTCGTCCCCACCCACAACACGCCCATCGAGCAGGGCGACCGCCTCCTCGTCCCGTACGTCGCCGCATGCACCAAGCACGCCTCCGGCAAACGCCACGTCCGCGCCATCGGCCTGGCCTCCATCCGACGCGACGGCTGGGTCAGTCTCGAAGCCGGCCGACGTCCCGGCCGACTCGTCACCACCGACCTGCCCCTCGACCGCCCCATGCAGCTCCACGTCAACGTCGATTGCCGAAGCGGCTACCTCCAAGCCGAAATCCTCCACGCCGACGGACCCAACGCCGGCCAACCCATCACCGGCTACGAAGAATCCGCCGCCCGAATCGAATCCCTCGACGCCACCAACCATCAGATCACCTGGAACCAAAACCCCACCATCGCCCCCACCCCCACCAAAACCTGCCGCCTCCGCCTCACCGCCTACCAAGCCTCCCTCTTCGCCTACCACTGGTC